>JAUWTY010000181.1 GCA_030614485.1 Methanosarcinales archaeon
ATATCCTGGTAATTCCATCAAGTCCGCCCATGAGTGCCAGTTTTTTTAGTGCTGATATGTCTTCCATTGTACTCGCCATTTTTGAGATGCATATCAAATATGGAGCGCATGATATTAAAGGTTGTGGAATCAATTTAATCAAATATCCCTGGAATGGAGGCAAGCCCCTCATTAATGTCATTGACCAGGGTGTGTGGGATGCCTGCTATCATTTCATCTTCTGTATACCTGCTGTGCTTTCGCGAACCTTTGCAGCCAATGGAAAGGCACAGGCGTTTGGTACTGAATGGTGTAACCGTGCATTCCCCACACACGGAAGCCGTACCGTTGTTGCTGAACACCAGGGGCTGGCCGTTATGGTAGGACATGGCCTGTACCAGCCGCATGGCCCTGGCAGGATTGAGGAACAGCAGCAGTACATCAAACCCGACCCGGTCCTGCTTTACAGGGAATAGTTCCACAAAGTTGTATCGTGTATCCAGGCGTGGCAGTGAACCGGCTGCCTGGGCGGCTGCTGCTTTGCTTATGTACCTGCCAGAACTGAAATAATATTCGTCAGGCTGGGGCGCATCCCTGCCCAGTACATAGGCACCCACAGGACAGCCCTGTACTGAGAATGAGATGGTTTCGCCATGGCGGGCCTGCTGGACAAGTTCGCAGAAGAGTTTGTCTGTTTGGGATTCGGGGCCGGTTTGGGTGAATCTGACCCCTACCGGAAAACCGTTATCCATTAATGCTGTGATGTTCTCTGTTGACATTGGTATTCAAATTTGATTCATGTGGTATATAACATTCCCACATAATTTTATTGGAATTTGCTTATGTCAAGGTGCACTTAAAGATTTATTATAATGAGTGTGACAAGCAGATGGTCATACAGTGGCAATAAACATATGCCTTCCTTCACCAAAGGTATAATCACACTTCTTGCTGATCAAGCATATTTCTCGCGATCCTTTTTGCAAGGGCCATTATAGTTAGTATCGGGGGGCCACCGGTAGACTCAGGTAATAAGGAAGCGTCAGCTATATAGAGACCTTCAATTTCGGTTTCGAGTTCTGGAGCCCTCACAAATCCGCCAATTCTTGCAGTCCCTCCCGGGTGGGCACCCCTTGGGTTCGTGCAGACTATGCTTGATGGATTGACTCCTGCTTCTTCTAATATATCAGAAGCAGCCTGGACCCCATCTGAAAGGTTAATAAAATCATTTTCTGTCAGGTATTTGACTATAGTTCCATCATTTTTTACTTCACCTTGGTTTTCATCTCCTATTTTCACCATTATTCCAATTACATCCTCTTCATTGACTTTTAGTCCTCTTTGCGTTAATATTTTCACTATACGCCTTGCATAGTGGGGTGCAAGCATTAATTTCCTGTCAGATTGTTCATTGATCAACAACCCCATTGCGACCTCTTTATTAAACTCCACACCATTCATAATTCCGCCTACTGTAACATAAGTGTTCACAAACAGGTTCTTACCGATCTCACCTTCACAACCACTTGCTCGCAATATTAATGGTGTTCCGATAGCTCCGGCTGCTAAAACCACTGCTCTTGAAAATATATCCCTGCCATTTGCCCTTACCCCAACCACTCTTTTGTTTTTTATTAAAACTCTATCAACTCGTGTATTTTGTTGTAGAATTAATCCGTGTTCTTCAGCTTCTGTCAAGAATTCGAGAGCATTCCACTTTGCATTTTCAGGACAGCCCAATGTGCAATTTCCGCACAATTTGGACTTGCACTTACTAAAGTCAATGAACTTTGGCATTGGTGTCACATCATATCCGAGGGATTCGCATGCTTCCAAGATTTTTTTCGTGCCCCTGCCTAAAATCCAGTCAGGGGTATTGTTCACTTTTAGCTCATGTTCAAGGGATTCAAACTCGTGACTGAGATCAATTCCGAGTTTTTTCAATTCATCTTCTAATTTTCTCACGCAAGTCCCAGCGGTCACGAGGGTAGTGCCCCCTACGCACGTTAGTCGTGCTATTTCTAATCCCTGCCCAGGCCAAAATGGCATATCCTCATGTACCGGACCTTCAACAGGGGGCGATAAATAGTTCTCGTACTGGGTGTACGCCTGTTTTGTATTTACCCTATTACCGGATTCGAGCAAGAGTATTTTGCCCTTTATTTTTCGTGACAACTCGCGTGCTACTGTTGCACCACCTGCGCCAGAACCTACTACTATAACTTCTGAAGTCATCTTTACCTCCGGGTGCGGGGGTAGAATCCAAAGGCTATCATTTATTGTTGTGCTTTGTTCCAAATTGAAGATTCGAACATCCATGAAATCAAAGATTTCATACGACGCACAAGAGACCTCGTACGTAGTCCCAGAGGAATCATACCCTTACAACATTGCTGTATTGTAATCATATTCAAGAGGCAATCATTAATAGATATAATTTATGTCGATCAACAGAATATGATATACCTCCTTACCTTGTCATACGATTGAGATTTGCCTATAATGCTGAAAATGTTGTTTTTCCGGGCCCCCTTGGTGTTGCGGGGAAGTCTTATCTTGTAATTGCTCTTTGAATTGAGGCAGTGATATCAGGTCTTTTGGTGTATTTT
>JAUWTY010000175.1 GCA_030614485.1 Methanosarcinales archaeon
AACCTGCCAGCCAGTGCCAGCTTTGATGCTGTCTCAGGAGCATTTTCATGGACTCCTGCAGATGGGCAGGCAGGTACCTATGTAGTTACCTTTGAAGCAACTGATGGCTTCCTTAGTGACTCGGAAGATGTTACGATTACAGTAAATGAAGTAAACCATGCGCCAGTCATTACTGCATTCGAACCGGCTGCTGCATCGGTCTTTGATGAGGTGAATATTATCAATATAAACGTAACCGCAATCGATGTGGATGGCCAGGTATTGACCTACGACATCAAAATCGATGGAGTTACCTACAGCACAGATTCAAGCTATGCCTGGGAAACCGACTATTCAAGTTCAGGCACTCATACCATAGATATTACAGTAAGTGATGGGACCAATCAGGTCACAGACCAGCACATCATTACGATCAATGATGTGCATCCGCGCTGGGACGTGAATGAAGATAGTATCGTGAATATTCTGGACATAACCATAATTGGCCAGAAATTTGGTACATCTGTAGAAAAACCTCATCCACGCTATGATGTAAACCAGGATGGAATAATAAATGTCCAGGACCTGACAGTTACAGCATATTATTTCGGTGATACTGTAGCTTAAAATTACAAGGCAGATTTGTATAAACCTTTGCGATGAAGATCCATGAGGGGAATTCCATTGCAAAGGTTCTTGAATATTTGATACAGTCCTTGTGCATACTCTTTAATGAGTGAATGATACTTTATATTTTTTACTGTAAAGACGGTCGATAATAATGAAAAATATACTTTATTTACCACAAAAAAAATCACTCGACCAATGCCATTACTACTTAAACTATATAAAGGTTTAAAATCCCTATAAGATGGTAGTGATTATCATGGCTAATACTGATGACCCAAAAGAGACTATTAAGATAGAAAATGTTGTAGCGTCCACTGCTATTGGTACCACACTTGACCTGCCAAAAATAACCACGAAACTTGATGGTGCAGATTATAATAAAGAACGTTTCCCTGGAGTGGTTTACAGGACCAAAAATCCAAAGACTGCAGCCCTGATATTCGGGAGCGGCAAAATCGTATGTACCGGTGCCAAGAGTATTGACGATGTGCATAACGGCCTGAAAAAGGTATTCAATGAACTGACAAATATGGGAGTTGACGTGATGGAAAACCCCGAGATCACAGTGCAGAATATTGTAGCTTCCGCTGATCTGGGAACTGTACTAAACCTCAACGCTATCGCCATTGGACTGGGGCTTGAGAACATTGAATATGAACCTGAACAGTTCCCTGGACTGGTATACCGGCTCGCTGTCCCTAAGGTGGTCATGCTCCTGTTCGGTTCTGGCAAACTTGTGGTCACTGGTGGTAAAAAACCAGAAGATGCACACGCTGCAGTTGATAAAATTGTTGAAGAACTGGATAGTCTGGGATTGATGTGAATTCAAGTCATACATTTCCTATAACCGACCATCACATGCACCTTGACCACAGATGTCAAGGTACAGAGGCTGCTAAAGCATTCAAGCGCGCAGGCGGGACCCATATTTTTTTAGTTTCAAAACCTTCATGGACCATAGGCGTAACCATAAGCCAACCAGAGGATTACAAGCTGGTGTTCAATGAAACTGTTGAAATGGCAGAAGCTGTTAACAAAATCGGTGTAACAGCTTTCCCTGTGCTTGGCGTGCATCCGGCAGCTATTACCAAGATGTATGGCAGAGTTGGGCTGGACAGGACTATTGAGTTGATGCGATCTGGTCTTGAGATTGCGGCCGGATATGTTGAAGAGGGTCTTGCCGTGGGTATGAAATCAGGCCGTCCCCATTATGAGGTTGAGCCTGCCCTGTGGGATGCTTCCAATGAGATACTGGCCTATGCCATGGAACTGGCAAGGGATGTAGGATGTCCTTTGCAATTGCATACAGAAACTGCCACAGTGGAGGGTATAAGTGAGTTAGCTGGCATGGCACGTAAAGCCGGACTTTCCCCAGAAAAGGTGATAAAGCATTTCTCGCCGCCCATGATACCTGAATTTGCAAAGTGCGGTATATGGCCTGGTGTACTTGCAGGTAAAGGGATGATAAAGGAGGCACTGACCCAGGGGGACAGGTTCATGATGGAAACCGATTATATCGATGACCTCCAGCGTCCTGGTGCCGTGCTGGGTGCCAGAACCATACCACGAAAGACCCTTGCACTGGTAGATGAGTGGGGTGATGAGGTTTTTTGGATAATTCATAAGGATAATCCAGAAAAGGTATATAATGTTGAGATAGAACGTACCACAACCTAAATATAGAACTTCAAACATACAAAAATCGAATTCCGGTACTTAGTTATTAAAATTAATTATTATTTATAATGGAGACTATCACATGGCAGCACAATTAGGCGGTCAGCCAGTAACTGTCCTCAGACAGGGGACAGAAAGGACTACAGGTAAAGAGGCACAAAGGGGCAATATCATGGCAGCTAAAGTGGTTGCATCGGCAGTACGTACCACCCTTGGACCAAAAGGTATGGACAAGATGTTGGTGAATTCTGCAGGCCAGGTTACCATTACCAACGACGGTGCGACTATCCTGGATGAAATGGATATCAAGCATCCTGCAGCCAAAATGGTTGTAGAAGTCGCCAAAACCCAGGATGATGAAGTGGGCGACGGCACCACAACAGCCGCTGTACTGACAGGAGAACTGCTGGAAAAA
>JAUWTY010000092.1 GCA_030614485.1 Methanosarcinales archaeon
TGCACCTGCAATCTCAACCATGGATTTTTCCATGATTGGGATGTTCATCATCAGTATCTTGTTAGACATAAGACCAATAAGAAGTCCAATTATGGCTGCTATAATGAATGATATGATCGGGCCTGCAATGGTTGGAATTGCATATACTTCGGGTAAAGTCAATCCGAACATGGTTGCTACAATACCCATACCGAGTGCCACCATACCAATTGAAGGTACACCGGTACCCAGACCGTAACTACATACACGTCGTACGGCATCCGCACCCCAGACTGCTCCAAATATTGCACCTATGCCGCCCAGGAACGAGAATATTGTTGTATCCATTGCCTGGTTAAGCATTGTAAGGTATATTCCGGCAAGTCCTCCAACTGCACCGAGAATAATGATCTGATTTGGGTTAAGTACCCTTCCTGCGGGTCCTCCTGCTGCTGTTGACATTAAACAACACCTCCCATGATGGGTACTGCAATAATAGCACACAATAGTGAAGCTATCAGGCAGGAAATAATTGCTTTTGGTACTCTCTTGAACTTGGGATCATGGAAACCTTCGATTGTACCACCTATATTATAAGAAGCCAGTACTGCATTCACGTAGAACACTCCGGTAGCAAAGATACCTGCTAGAGCTACGACAGCCATATTTGATGGGTCACTAACTATTTCCATTAACTGGACATAGATCAATGAACCGCCTAAACCTCCGAGCAAACCACCGATGGTGCCGCTCACAAAACTGACTGTAGGAACTCCGTGTCCTTCTGTGCCCCTTGATACATATAAGTCCTGCACATCACCGGTAATGGGGTCTTTCTTGACCTTTGCAGATACTGGTGGTACACCTACTCCATAGACATAAACTAACTGACCAATGAACATTGTCACAGTTATCATGATCATTGCACCTATTGCTCCTGATGCAATCACCAGCATGAAATCCGAATTCGTGAATATACCATCAATTGCCAGGTGGTGATACATGTATCCAGCACTGATAAGTCCAGTCAGACCTGAACCGGCAGCCAACTGTACCGTACCTGTACCTACACCGGTTGCCTGGGCCATAGCCGCTGGGGCACCGCCCACAGGTATAAAGTGCACACCTAAACCAATGAGAACTCCTCCCAATGTAATAAGTATGATTGTTATTGGGTCAATCATGCTAATTCAACTCCATCTTCATCCTTGTATGGTCCGTATGCCTTCCTTGCTTTGACCTCAACCATCCTATTGGCAAGAATCAGTATCAAAACAATTATCAGACCGGCGATTATTGTATTCATTCCTTCGAACACTGTCGTTCTCCAGTTATCAAGGAATACTGTCATACCAAGGGCAAGTCCTGTCAGGGGACCTCCATACTTCGCACACGCCCAGACATTATCAATACCATTACGAAGACCTGCTTCGCCCTTTCTCACTATGTTACCTGAGAATGCAGCATTTAATCCGCATCCGAAAGGCTGGTTCTGGAACTCACGTTCTGCTCCGTAGTGTACATCACCAGTTGATGAACCTATTGCACCAGCGGCAATTCCCCAAAGGAATGCCAAAAGCGGCAGTGGGAAAGGATGTCCCATAAAGTGGTCCATTATGTATGAAAATGCTACAATACAAAATATTGCGATATATCCATGTGCCATTATTGACGGGACATGTCCGATGACCATGTCCATATAAACCGGCTGTTTAAATCTTTTCTGACTTGCTGTCCGCCCCATGTGGGCGGTCACAGCGAATAATCCCAGGATTATTGCGGCTACAAATGAGCCGATTGCGATAGCAAAAAATATTGACATTTCTTTTGCCATTAAAACGCTGGCCACTGTTGCTCCGGAAGCACACCAAAGCCCGTAAGCTGGTGGTTCTCCGGATATGGCCTTATTAAAGATCCTATGTGGAAAATTCATTTGAGCGGCAAGTTGCACCTGTGAGTTCGGATTACTCTGAGAGCCGACATCAGACTCAAGGTCTTCAGCCGCACCGGCAATAGTGGCCAGTGCTCCGGTTAGTGCAACAATGCCCAGGTCCATTACTATTGGATCAACCATTGTTCTATCCATCCTCCTTTACTTTATATAAATATGAATAATGAAATCAAATCACATTGTAACTCAATCACATCACCATTTATGTCCAAAAACTAGTGTGGACTAGTTTATATTGGATTGCCAGATACCACATATAAAGTTTTCTAAATTAACAGGCGTGAACGAGTTGAGGGAAAATAGTCTCAATGTATGATTAGCATAAAAAGTGGAAAGGATTGTTGTCAAATCCTTCTAAGTTCCCGTTTCCCATGCATCCATATAATTAAACTGGTGAGGTTTTATTTTATCGATTGAAATCCCCAGTGCTTCAAGTTTCAGGTTTGCTATCTTTATGTCGATGATCTCAGGTACAGGATGTACTCCAGGTTTAAGTTTATTCTTTGCAATAAACTTGACACATAAAGCCTGGTTGGCAAAACTCATGTCCATGACCTCAGCAGGATGCCCGTCCGCAGCTGCGAGATTTACCAGCCGTCCATCTGCCAGCACATTTATCCGACGGCCGTCCAGGTCATATTCCTTAATATTATTACGTACCGTTTTTACAGATAAGGCCATCTCTTCCAACTGTTCAAGGTTTATTTCCACATTGAAATGTCCTGAGTTTGCAAGAATGGCACCGTCCTTCATGACCTCGAAGTGTTCCTTAGTCAAAATATCAATATTTCCTGTAGTAGTAACAAAGATATCCCCTATTACGGCTGCATCTATCATAGGCATAACACGATAACCGTCCATCTTTGCTTCCAGAGCGCGTATAGCATCCACTTCAGTCACGATAATGTTGGCACCAAGCCCATCTCCACGCATGGCAGCCCCGCGGCCACACCATCCGTAACCGGCAATCACAACATTCTTACCTGCTACAAGCAGGTTAGTTGTGCGGATAATTCCATCCCAGCTGGACTGACCAGTCCCGTAACGGTTATCGAAAAGGTATTTGGTCAATGCATCGTTCACAGCCACTACCGGCACTTTAAGGGCGCCGTCCCGTTCCATGGATTTAAGCCTGTGCACGCCTGTGGTAGTTTCTTCACAGGAACCAATAATACTGGGGATAAGGTCTTTACGGTCAGTATGCAGTTTGAAAATCAGGTCTCCACCGTCATCAATTGTAATGTCTGGATTACGGTCAAGCACCGCATCAATGGCATCATAATATTCTTTATCTGAGCAGCCGTACCTTGCAAAACACGAAATGTTCTCCCTGGTATCCAGTGCCATTGCCACATCATCCTGCGAGCTTAAAGGATTACATCCGCAAATTGCAACTTCTGCCCCGCCAGCGGCCAGGGATTCAACAAGCACAGCGGTCTTTGCTTCAACATGCAGTGCCATTCCTACAATATGTCCGGCAAGAGGCTGTTCCTTTTCAAATTCTTCCCGAATCTTTGCCAGTACAGGCATGTGGTTACGTGCCCATTCAATCTTCATGTTTCCTGATTCTATCATGTCAGTTTGCATTGTAAGTCTCCTAAATGATTAATTTGATTGTTCTTTGACCCTTTGGATAAGTTTTTCCGCAGCGAAGGCAGCCTGTTCCATAACTTTCTCCTGGTCCATGGACTTTATAATACCATCTTCCATCAGTACCTTGCCGTCCACGATGGTCGTCCTGACATCTGAGCCCCTTGCGGCATACACAAGATGGGATTCCAGGTCATGATTAGGTAGCAGATGGGGTTTTTGCATATCTACGATAATAATATCAGCAAGCATGCCAGGTTTTAATTGCCCTGCAGGGATCTTGAGGGCTTTTGCACCATTTACCGTGGTCATCTTCAATATCTGGTGTGCAGGCAGGGCTGTAGGGTCCAAGGAATTGACCTTATGCAATAAGGCTGCAGTTTTCATTTCACCGAACATATCCAGGCTGTTGTTGGATGCACATCCGTCCGTACCCAGTGCAACATTGGCACCACTGCTCAAAAGTTCAGGTATAGGTGCGATTCCTGATGCCAGTTTCATGTTACTCACAGGGCAGTGTACTATGTTCACTCCTCTTTCGGCCAGGATATCTATGTCGCCGGATGATAGCCATATACAATGAGCTGCCAGTACGCCTGGTCCCAGAATACCTATTCCGTCCAGTAAATGGATACTGCACATTGAATATTTTTCTTTCATTTCGAGCAGTTCTGCTTTTGTCTCAAGTACATGGATATGCATCCCGATGTTATCTGCTTCTGCCTGTTCCTTAACTTTGGCCAGGAACTCCCGGCTGCAGGTATTTGGTGCATGTGGACCATACATTGTGGTTATCCTGCCATCTGCTGCATTATTCCATTGTTTAGCAAAACGTATACCTTCCTTGAGGTCTGTGTCACCTTTCGCTTCATCAAAAAGTTCGATCATGCCGTGGGAAAGTGATGCCCTTAAGCCTGATTCTTCCACTGCCCTGGCAGCCTGGTCCATGTAAAAATACATATCTGCAAAAGCAGTTGTTCCGGAGCGTATCATCTCAAGACAGGCCAACAGGGTACCGCAATATACATCCTCGCCCGTGAGTTTAGCCTCTGCGGGCCAGATATGTTCTTCTAACCACTCTTTCAGTGGCAGGTCATCGGCATATCCACGAAATAATGTCATACCTGCATGGTTGTGAGCATTTACCAGACCTGGCATAACGACACAACCATTTGCATCGATAATCTGCTCTGCCTGTTGCGTCTCCTTACCTACATAAGTAATTTTATTGTCTTCTATCAGGACTACCCCATCCCTAATGGGTGGACCGTCCATGGTAATTACATAACCGTTCTTAATAAGTATATGGGACATACAAACAGTAGTTACTATTTCAATGTTCTATAAGGTTTACGTTATGGAAAGTGAAAAACGGTTAACAGATGCCTGAAAAGTAGATTGGTGCGCCGATCGGGATTCGAACCCGAGTTCATGGCTTGGCAAGCCACGGTGATAACCACTACACTATCGGCGCACTGTGGAATAATGTGAGACTTCCATAAGGGAATATAGTATATAGATTTTTGGATTGCATCATCCACATCTATAGCTCCCACCAGTCCGCGCCTATTGAACATAAACTATTAAACCAACAATGACCATTAAACACGTTACTGAGGTTAACTATCATGAAAAAGGCAATCATTGAAACCGACAAGGGCAATATAGTCCTGGAACTGTTCGAAAAGGATGCACCAAATACGGTTGCG
>JAUWTY010000065.1 GCA_030614485.1 Methanosarcinales archaeon
CCTCTGCCGTATAGATGATATCCAACCCCAAATCACTGGCAACAGACTGGCAGATATCCTGGTATGCCCCGTCCACATGGGCGATGATATGGGAATATCGATTCATTCTCAGGTATTCGAGCAGGCATCCGCCCACCCATGAGCGCTCTTCAAGGTCCCAGTGCCCTGTCACAGGCGTGTCATAATGGGCGGCTGGATATACCAGTTCCAGTTCACGGGGTACAATACCCAGTGGCGATGTGATGATCGCTTCATTCAGTGCCCGCCTGTGCTTACCCATAGCACGGCTGAAATACTGGTGGCTATTTGATATTGAATATGGTTTACGAGCTGAACAGGGCAAGAGCAAGAGGATGTTATTATCGGGTGACTGGAAGCGTTCCTGAACCCGACGGGCAAACCTTTTGACCTCTATTCTGTCCAGGGATTCGGCAGAATTAGTGTACATGGTACTACGACGATAGGTGTGCGTGCGCTGTTCCAGATATGAATATTCTTGGTCAGTGAGTCGCAGCAGTGCAGTAAGCCATGGGTCACTGCGACATTTTCCTTCTACATATTCCCGCAAATGTCCGTCCCTGATGTGCTGGACTATTACACGTTTCTCTTCCTCAAGCCTGGTTTTGTTATGCTGTGCGACCAGTTCGCCCCGTTGGGTTGCATCCATTTCTTTCAATTCTGCTACACTGGTATTGCTGCATACATGGCACCTGCACGGCAATTCAGACAAGTCTTTGAGCCTGTATTCTCCGCCCGGCATCATGTAGATGTCACCAAATGCCCTGACAACAGCCAGGGTATCATCCACCACATCCACGCCTACGTACACAAGCAGCCCCAGGTTCTCGGGGGTAGCCAGGGCAGGAGCGTACAATGCGGTATCGGGAGGGGTATTGTTCCTGATATGGATAACGCTCTCCAGTAATACTCTGGGATTATGCTCCATCTGTTTTGCAGCGCCCAATACATACATGTCAGCGGATGATATGTCAGGATATGCCGGGTGTATAATTCGGCCCACAGCCCCCTGCCAATCGTTCCATACCTGGATGGATTTTCGGGCAGATTCCACCATTCCTTTTACTCTGTCTCCCCTGGCATGCAGTGGCATGGATTTATCTGGAAGTATTACCAATGTGCCGTCGTCTACATCATCAGGTGAAAGTATGCTATGCCCCCATGGGCTGCCGGCATAAACAATCGGGTACCCAGATGACACTTCCAGTATCATGGGGGTGGAATGGGACTCCTTTAACATCAACTTGCCCAGGCGGGCTGCACAGTCTCGTCTTGTTACTTCAAAATATTTGGTCATCTGGATTCAGTTTGTTATTTTTGTTGTTCTTATGTTGCTTTTACATCGTTCTTTTGTCGTCCCTTATGGTCTTACCTGAATAATAGATTATGGCAGGCATTTAGGAAAATCTTATTGATATTCAGTTATTATTCTATCCAGATGCCTGATAGTCAACACAAGCTGCCACTGCTTCCACCTAATGTATATTCAATAGAAGATGCAGGGAAAGCCAGACTTGCCACAGTGAACATGGCACCCGGCACCCGGGTATATGGTGAAAAAGTGGTGAATAATAACGGTATTGAATACCGGCTTTGGTCGCCACACCGTAGTAAACTGGCTGCCATGATTGAAAAGGGTATGAACATTCCTGTTGCGTCTAATTCCAGAATATTATATCTGGGTGCGGCCTCGGGCACTACTGCCAGCCATCTTTCAGATGTAGTAACAGGGGGAATGGTTTTTGCAGTAGAGTTTGCGCCACGTGTCATGCGCGACCTTATCAGCGTGTGCAGCCAGCGCCAGAACATGGTCCCCATACTTGCTGATGCCACCAGACCTGCATTGTACAGGGCTATTGCAGGGCAAGTGGACCTGATATACCAGGACGTGGCCCAACGGGACCAGGCAGGAATTGCCATTGTCAATGCCAGGGAGTGCTTAAAACCCGGCGGACATCTCATCATGGTCATAAAGGCCCGAAGTGTGGACAGCACGGTCAATCCTAAACAGGTGTTTAAGCAGGAACTGGAAAAACTAGATAAAGAATTTGAAGTGATTGACAAAAAAGGATTGGAGCCATTCCACAGGGACCACCTGGCTCTGGTCGCACAAAGGAAAAATCATAAACAACTAGCCTCCGAAGATACGAATTGTTTGTGAAGGGTCTTAATTTTGTTTCTTTTTTGCAGTATGGTCCGCCAGAATACCCCATCCAACTTGATTCTGTCCCACAGCCGCTATTTTGGAATCACTTAAGTAGTTTATGATTTAAATTGTATTTCCTATGGCAATGTCTAAGAAGGATATGGGAAGAAGGAGTTCTAAGAAAAAGGCTGAGTTGGAAGAACTTGAAAAACTGGCTGCGGCTGGAAGCGGTGATGCAAAGAAGAAACTTGCCAAGGCAAAGAAAAAGATGAAATGATCCCCTGAGGATCGTGACGTTTTTTTTTTGAAGCGGGGGGTGTGATTCGAATCCACGGATTCCTACGAAACAGCGTCCTAAGCCCTGCTGACCTGGGTGGATATTGGATTCTCAGACGCGATAATGGTGACGATGTGGTTTAAGCATGTAAGGCTTATCATTTCCCAATCGCTTTTATTTCTTTTAAGTGACCATCGAGGAGTACTATTTTGTTGTGACTTGCAAGTTCTATCGCAGACTGGGTATATCCTGATTTTGAGATGAAAAACAACTGTTTTTTCTGCGTACTGAATTCAGACTTATTGATTTTCTGCACCAGATTATCGATATCTTTGTAGCTGGTTTTCTTGTTTCGCCATTTAATCTCAAAAATATATACCGTTTCGTCCTTTGTGCTCACCAGGTCGAATTCGATGTTATTTTTCAGGTACTTTTCAAGGTTGATGTCATACAACTCTTCAAGTTTGTATTTCACTTCATATTCCTTAGCAATTCCAAGCTCTGTAGATGCCTTCTGGTATTTTTCTTCCAGATTTGCCAAAAGATGTTCTGCCACTTTTTCAGATACAACGTCCGTACTCAGACCAAGGTATTTGTTGTTGATCCAGAATGCAAATAACGGGTCACGTATGTGATATGTACCATGTTTTCGAAATATAAGGTCGGTCTTCAGCAGGGCCTTGAGATAGTTTGATATTTCACCAGTCGATTTTTTTATGTGCTTTGAAACCTGTGTCAGGTTTGCGGGGTTTTGCGATAACAAAAAGAGTATGGACTTGTAGCGATCTTTGTTCTTGAACTTTGCAAGGGATACGTCAAGGATGTATTCGAAGTGTTCATTAATGGAACCTGTATCTGCAAATATTTCGTTCATTATGCAGTAGTTTACCTGTTGTGTACTGATTGAGCTGTCCAGTGCGTATTGTCCGGATATCTTCCTGCATATGGCGACTGTATAGTACGGCTGGCCGTCAGTAAATTTATAAATCTTATCTTTATGGTTTCCGGCAAGCTCAAAGGGGAGTTCTGAATCAATGAGTTCATGTGTACTTGCCCTGTCAAAGTTTTCCAAAGTCATCCTGATGAACTGCCCGAAAAACGGGTTTTTATGATCAAGCATCTCATCAAAGACCGAAAAAACGGAACCAGAAATCCAGTAATTAACATAGTTTTGCTTTTCTGTCATTGAGCGCATTATCAGGAGAAATCTGGGGTGTACCTGTAATAGCTCCTGGAATTCATCAAGTATGAATATAATCTTTTGTTCATGTTTTTCTGCAAGTTTTTGTGCAAAGGCAAGTGTAAGTTGTAAAATCTCTTCTTTGGCAAACTCTTGCTGTTTGAAGATGTTCATAATGGTCCTTACATAGTGTGTTTCCATGTCACCCAATTTTGATGCAAGGATAAGGAGGTCTTCCATCTCATAGGGGTAATCGACCTGCTCTTTTTGTTTTATTGTTTCATATACCAGTTCCTTTGAGTATGCTTTTACAAATCCTTCAATGTCTGGTATGATCTTTTGAAGATTTATGTATGGAATCAGCACATCCCTGTCAATGGTGTTATTTTTGAATTGTAATAGCAATTCAGTCTTTCCAATCCGCCTGAGACCAAAAAGTGCAATGTTTATTTTTGAGCCTGTGTTTATTGATTCTCTGTACTGATTAAGGATTGATAGTTCCCTGGTCCTGTTTATGAACATCTATGTTTGTATAGTGTGTTTATGCATAAATAGGTTATGCATAATTTAATTATGCATTATTTAATAATGCAATATGACATGAACATTTAAGGATTGGGAATTGAACCGATTCCATCTCGACAATTATTTAGCAAAGATAAATGAACCTAAAGCATTTGACGCAAAAAAAACGGATTATGCGGGGGGTGGGATTCGAACCCACGGATTCCTACGAAACAGGGTCCTAAGCGCTGTTCACATTATGGCATAAGGTTTAAATCAGGGTGAAGCATACTATACAGTATGAACCCGCCAAAATTTACCGGAAAGAATGAGCAGATAATGAGTGACTGGCAGCGTTCACTTGAACTTAAAGGTCAAAAACCCTTAACGATTTGGGGCAAGCAGTGGAAAATTTACCGCTTTATGAAACATTACGACTTCAAGCCAGCCGATGAGGTCACTAAAAGGGACATAGAGGATTATATCATTTACCGAAGGAATAACAATAAGCCCAAAACCGTACATAACGATATCGTTGATATGCGGCTGTTCTTCAAGTGGCTGCAGCCTGAATGTGATTTTTTTGATGATATTAAGACAACTGCGCCCAAAAACCGCCTACCGGTAGAACAATTGATTGTACCCGCTGATATCACGGGCTTAGTAGCTGCCTGCCAGAGCCAACGAGATAGGGCTATCGTTATGCTGACCTGGGATAGTGCGGCCCGCCTGGGGGAGGTTTTTGACTTGAATGTCGGCGGCGTTCAATTTGATAAATACGGGGCTGTTGTCATAGTGGACGGCAAGACTGGACAGCGGCGCATAAGATTAATTGATTGTGTCCCTGACTTGCAGGCGTGGCTTAATATGCATCCCTGCAGGGACGATATTAAAGCGCCTCTTTTTGTGACTACCCGGAAGTATGGCGATGCCCCCAGGCGGTTAGATCACCACACAGTTCAGAATCTCTTTAAGACCTTGGCAAGAAGGGCAGGGATAAAGAAAAATGTGCATCCGCATGCACTGAGGCACGGCAGGCTTACGGACCTGGTTAAAAAGGGATTCTCTGAGATGGAACTTAGGATAATCGCCGGATGGGAAGATAACAGCGACATGCCGGCAGTATATATTCATCTTTCAGGTGCGGATGTAGAAAATAAAATACTTGAAAAGAACGGTCTCATCGAGCCTAATGACGAGATAAAAACACCACTCACCAAACCGAAAGAGTGCCCTCGATGCAAGACAAAGAATGCCTATGATGCTCAATACTGTATGACTTGTTCTGCTGTTCTCGATCCCAAAAAAGCAAAGGAGATTGAAGATAGAGAGATTGAAAAATCAAATGAAATTGAGGATTTAAAAAGGCAATTCGAAGGACAACAAAAACTCTTGATAGAATTCAGTAAAACAATTCTATTGATGTCAGACCGAGGGGATGAACGAAATCCAGAAGATTACGATATCGAGTATGTTCGCCCAGATGTAATGCCCACTTCGAACAAGAGTGTGGAAGAAATCGAAGAAATTGTCAAGAACTTCGATGAGAATAAGAAAAAAGCCGTTGAAGAAGCCTTGAAAAAGAAGAACTCACCCACCATACCAACGCAACAGGTTTGAGCATTCTCTCATTCATCGCATCAATAGTGAGAAAGCCTCTGTTATATCGTGTAATTGCTTCAAGTCCCAGACTGGGCATTATTTTAACAGCAACCCAATCTGGTGCTTTGCTATTGATTTCTTGTTCAATGTGCTTGTTAAACGCTAACAAAATACTGATTTGTCTCTTGGGATGCGTTTAAGGATATTTACAATTGTAGTAGTCTTTCCAGTTCCAGCAAGTGCGAATATCTTGGAGTTGGGTTATTACTCCAATACTGGATGAGAAAAGCAATCACATTATCCATACTTTTAGAAATATTCTGTATGATATGAACCTGATTACTGACTACATCGATGAGATTGAAGGAGGAAACTACACCGTATCCCTTGATAAATCGCGGACCAACAAAGTCCATTTAGTGCACTTCATGATTTGCGTTGGATTTTGGATTGTGTATCTTTTCTTGAATCAATTGAGGGAGTCATATATTAAAGTTTCAATTCCTATTGGGTTTTCTAATACGCTGCAACAGCCATACAATCCCTCTGATATGCTGTCCATTTAGGGGTTCAAATCCCCCCCGAGGCTCTTAAAATCTTTTTATAACCCCGAATATTGATTGCGATTATTTAGAATATTGGATTGGGGTTTAGCACCAG
>JAUWTY010000158.1 GCA_030614485.1 Methanosarcinales archaeon
CTTGTTGGATTTTGCATTTTATTAGTTAGTATTGTTTGGTTTTTAACTATAAGAATAATTCATTTGATTTTATCATGAGAAAAATCAATCAATATTTTTATTAATACCCGATTCAATTAATCCTATCATGATCATGTACCCTTCACCTTTCATAACCTCACTCACTCTCCTTTTGACCTTTACCATCTTCGTCCTCCTCAATATCACAGTCATCAACATCTTCTTCAAACACAACCGTGGAGCCCGCAGGCTTGCCCTTTTGCGCCCCATCTTCATCCAGCAACTTGGCGCAAGCACGGGACAGACAGCCGCAACCATCAAAGTAGCAAACCTGACTGGCGACCTTATGGACATGGATATACCTATGCACAGGATAGAGCAAGTTCGCCGCAACGCAGTACAGGCCGGGCATTTTGAGCCTTTAATGCTGCTATCCCTCCTGGTCTGTGCAGCTTATGAGGATATAAAGGGCTTCAAGGACGAGTTGATAGACCTCATGGAGAAAGACATGACAGGACTGCAAGGGTACGGTGATAATCTGGCAAATATGGGCAAACACCCCCTCAGCCCCTACACTCTGTTCAAGATCGCACTGTGTTTGGGAAAAGAATTGCCTGATGATATGACCCGTTCTCTTTACGACCACAGCGTCAATAAGGATGTAATTGCGGTTTCCGGGTTCAGGACAGTTCGTACATCATTTATGTATCTCGCATTGCCCGCTGTCGCCTTTATCATTTCGGGTGCTGTATATTTGTATGGTATGGCCCTGCCGTTGCTTGTAACATGGTCACTACTGCTGTTAGCAGTCCTGTTGGCCGGGTTGACACTGCTCCTGCTTATCAGGACGGGCAGGGCGCTGGCACGCCCTATATCATGCGGGGACATTGAAGCTGACATAACATTGGATATTCCTGATTTCAAACTCCGCTGATGATACGCAGGATTTTCAACAATTTTATCAATATGTGGGTAATCATAACATCTGTATGATCATAGATGCCCATGCCCACATATTCCCTGACAAGATAGCTTCGAAAGCAGTTGCAGGTCTTGAGGAGCAGTACGGGGTCAGTGCTTTCGGTGTTGCTACGGTCTCGGGCATACAATCCAGTATGGATGAAGGGAATGTGGACGCATCGGTGATGTTATCGGTAGCTACCAGTCCAAACCAGGTGGAAACTATCAATACCTGGGTATCTAAAGTATCAAAGTCCAATCCAAATCTCATAGGGTTGGGAGCCATGCATCCTGATCATCCTAACATTGAGACCGAAATACAACGGATGCGGGATATGGGTCTTAAGGGCTTAAAACTGCATAGCGAGTTCCAGCACTTCTTTCCTGATGAGGAAAGGATGTTTCGGATATATGAGTCACTTGGTGACGATATGGTACTGGTGTTCCATGCCGGCGACGAGGTCATTCCGGTCAAAGAGATACATACCACCCCTATCCGTCTGTCCAGGGTACTGGACTCCTTTCCTGACCTGAAAGTAGTAGCTGCCCATCTGGGTGGCCACCGCTGCTGGGATGATGTGGAGTGCCATTTGCTGGGTAAGAATATCTATCTGGACACTGCCTACGTGTATCCGGTGCCGGGACATGAGCATATTACGGTGGAACGCATAGAAGAGATGATAGAAGCTCATGGTTTTGATAAGGTTATGTTCGGTACCGATTATCCATTCAGGGACCAGGGGCAGGAAGTCAATAACATACAGAACCTTGGATTTAGTAAAAAACATACGGATATGATACTGGGCACCAATGCAGCACGATTATTTAATGTTGATATCAGTTAGTTCTAAAAAGGAGTTACAATGAGGACCATTGACTGGAACGATGAAAATGAGACCATAATCATGGTCGACCAGACCCTGCTACCTATAGATTACAGGATGATCGCATGTGATAATATCGGGTCGCTGTGTGAAGCAATACAATCACTTCGGGTGCGTGGTGCGCCTGCACTGGGTGCAGCAGGAGGTTTTGGGGTTGCACTGGCCGCCAGCCGCAGCAGTGTTGATTCCATGGAAACACTGTTGGAGGAACTAAAGGCCGCAGGTGATACAATCAAATCCACCAGGCCCACTGCAGTGAACCTTGTATGGGGTGTGGACAGGGTGCTGGATGCGGCCCGGGATGCTTATGATGCTGACGGGATACGCAGGATTGTACTACAGGAGGCAAAGGCCATAGCCAATGAGGATGTTGAGTTGAATAAACGCCTCGGTGCTCATGGTGCCGCTCTCCTTAATGACGGTGATACCGTGCTTACACACTGTAATGCGGGCCGGATGGCCTGTGTGGACTGGGGTACGGCCCTGGGTGTAATACGCAGTGCCGTTGAGATGGGTAAGGATATAAATGTCATTGCATGTGAAACCAGGCCGCTAAATCAGGGTGGCAGGATAACTGCATGGGAATTGATGCAGGACAAGATTCCAGTTACTCTTATAACTGACAGTATGAGCGGTCATGTAATGCGGCAGGGATTAGTTGACAGCGTTATTGTGGGTGCAGACCGTATCACCCAGGATGCAGTTTTCAACAAGATAGGCACCTATACCCACAGCGTTCTGGCAAAGGAAAACGGGGTGCCATTCTGTGTGGCGGCACCAGTATCCACTTTTGATTTTGAGAGGATGGAGGACCAGATTGAGATAGAACTGCGGGAGGGTGATGAACTGCGGTTTATGGCAGGTAAGCAGATAGCTCCACTTGATGTCCTGGTGTATAACCCTGCCTTTGATGCTACTCCAATGGAAAATGTTTCTGCAATCATCACTGAAAATGGGGTGTTTACGCCGCCGTTCTTACTGCATGAAGTGAAATATAAAAATTGATATCAATGGTGCTTGTTATTCAAGACCTTTGAATTCTTCCTCACATCCTGCTTCAAGGCTTCCACCACATTAAGGTCGACCTGTCCGTTTTGGTAGGCAGCCAGGAAACCGTCTTTATTCAGCAGCATGATGTCACTATCACATAATTTATCGAACCGGTCACAGGTCATTTCAATTACTGAATCTACTACCTTGTCTGTGTGTTTTGACGTGAAATGGAAATCCTCTGACAGTATCAAGTCTATATAATTATAGAGGCTGGAGGTGAGTATACTGCAATCGTTGTGCACATCCCTGGGTGCTGTGCCGTGTTCCTGCGTCAT
>JAUWTY010000060.1 GCA_030614485.1 Methanosarcinales archaeon
TTCAATACCAGTAGTACAGAATTGAAGCATCTTTTCATATCCTGGCTAGCCATATCCTACGCTTTTGCCATCATGCTTGCCTGGATGGAATTGGGGTACAAACCTACGGGCTCTCAAATAACCGGGCCATTTATTACTGAAATGTTCATGAAATCCCTGTTCACAGTAGGTATCTCATTTATTATCCATGAGATGGGACATAAATTCATTGCCCAGCAATATGGTGCATGGGCAGAATTCCGTATGAGTGTGGGAATGTTGATGCTGGCAATCTACATGGCATGGCAGATAGGCTACCTGTTCGCTGCACCTGGAGCCGTGCAGATATTCGGCCCCCATATATCAAAGAGCCAGTACGGGAAGATAGCGGCTTCAGGTCCCGCAATGAATTTATTTTTGGCTGTGGTGTTCATGCCTTTGGTTGGTGATCCAGGATTCCTGGGCGAAGTAGGACGGCTGGGAGTAATGATAAATCTGCTGCTCGCGGGTTTCAATATGCTGCCTGTGAGCGTGCTGGATGGACGTAAAGTGCTGGCCTGGAGTCCGGTCGCATACATAGCATTATTCGTACTGATCATAATGGTAGGATTATTCTCTGCAGCTATGTTGGTATAAAAATCTATATTACCGTCATTAAATTTTAAACCAATCCACTCATTATTTTTGATTGAGCGGTTTGCCTAGTAAAACTTTTATAGTTTAAACATGCACGAAGATTCCTTAAAATTATATTAATTATTTATTTCATACTACTTGAGGGAATCAATTGAACACAGAAATATTTGCCCCATTCGACCTGAAGATTGGATACCTGGCACCAAAAAACCCGATTGCACTGGCTCCCATGGCCGGAATCACTGACAGCAAGTTCGCAGCCCAGTTCACTGACCATGTAGGAATGGTAGTATTGGGCGGATACAATCTGGATGAATTGACCAATGAGGCAGCTCAAAGAGAGGTTCAGCGGGGACGCCGCGAGTTCATAACAGATTCTCCCATGGAATTTCTGGAATCCGAATTACAAGCGATCACAGGTAAAGATACAGGCACCGCTGTCATGGTTAATGTAAGGGCTGCAGATATTGAAGCATATGCTAATGCCGCACGCCTGGCAAAAAAGTACGGTGCCGGTATAGAGATAAATGCCCACTGCCGCCAGCCTGAGATAATGGAACTGGGCGCAGGGGAATCCCTGCTGGGACATCTGGATACATTACGTGAGATTATTGAAACAGTCAGGAGTACGGGTGCGGTGGTATCTGTCAAGACCAGGGCTAATGTTGTGGATGACCTGGAAGTAGCAAAGGTCATTGAACAGGCCGGGGCACATATTATCCACATTGATGCAATGGGCGGTCGTGGTGCTGATGTCAATGTCATCAGGAAAATCCGGAATAATACGTCACTGTTCATTATCGGCAACAATTCAATTGTAGACTTTTCATCAGCAAAATCTATGTTCTCACGAGGAGCGGATATGGTCTCTGCTGCCAGGGCTGTAATTAATGAGCCCAATACGTTGCGGTCTTTAGTTGGCCAGGTCACTTCAGAACAGATGAATACTGGTTGGTATAATTCTCCCAAACACATCTGCGGTGGCGGGGATTTAAGAGCACTTACCTTTTGCTGCCTGCCGGTAAAACCCTGTGCAGTGCACAATGCATTAAAGCAGATAGGAATGACCGCAGAAGAATTTACACGACTAAAACTTGATTTTGTCGAGGGCACCCCATTGGAGTACGGGGATAGCACTTGTTTTGGCAGTATGGCCTGGTGCTGTAAGATATCGAAGCCTTGCTTTTTAAGGGATGGCGTACTGGAAGTTGTGGGCGTTTCAGATGTAGAGTTCATGCAAATAAAGAAACGAATGTCTGAGGAAATTCTATCCCACCGTAAGAATTGATTTTCTTTTTGCAATCGTTTTGAAAAAATATATATTCAATAAATACAATTTACTTTTATCAAATATGAATGAAGATTGAATTAATTTTTTTCAAGTGATTTAATGGTCAAGCAGAAAAAATTAGATTTAATGGGCAAGTGTAATAAAAAAATCCTATTATTAATAACGATTGTAAGTCTAATACTTTTGTTATTTATTGTTTTATTAGGTGTAAATACTCATAATAAGATAGATGAAATCATCCGGGAACAGTATAATGAACAGCAGCTATTACTTGCAAAGCAAATATCGACAGGGATTGAAGAGTTTTTGGGCGAGAAAGTAAGTCTGATCGAGTCAGTTGCATTGAATGAGCCAAATTCAACACCTGATGAGTATTTAAGTTTATTCAAAAATATGTACGAAGGCAGCCCGGGTTTCTATGCAATTGAGTTCATTAATGCTACGGGTGTAGTGGTCACCGGGTACCCTGAAGAGAACGTTCCCATAGGATACGACCTTTATGAGAACAACCAGACATGGCCCATTGAGCATGCTAAGGAAACAGGAACATATTGTACCAATCCAACTCAATTATTTGAAGGGGGGTTAGGGTCTTTTATCTGGGTTCCTGTGTATTACGGAATTGAATACAAGGGAACCATACTGGGTATTATTAAGATGTCAACATTATCTGAAAAATATCTTGATAGGTATGATTCCAAAGGTCACATCTACATGATTGATCGAAAAGGACAGGTCCTGTTTGATGGTTCTGGTCAATTTACATTAGGAGAAAATAGTATTGAAACCCTGAACGACTCCAGTAACCTGCAATTACAGATTATCCGTGAGCAGATAAACGGTTCAGAAGATACTGGCAATTATGTAATGCACAGTGAAGACGGAAAAACCGAAGAAATGATAGTAGCCTATTCCCCCATAAATTGGAAACGACGTTTGTGGTCTGTTGCAGTGGCAAGTCCGGTATCAGAGGTTACAGTCATTATGCATTCTATGTTATTCCAGCAGGCAATGTTTGTAGTATTATCTTGTGTCATAACTCTGCTGAGTGGTGTTATCCTGATATTACTGCTTATTAAATGGAACAAATCACTGGAATTTGAAGTTGAAAGAAAAACCAAGGAATTGGAAAGTATTAATGATTCACTGGAAAGTGCAAATTCAAAATTAAAAGAACTGGATAAACTCAAATCCAATTTTGTTTCCATGGCTTCTCATGAACTTAAGACACCTATGACCGCCATAAAAAATTCTGCAGAATTGTTGATGACCAGTGGCGATCATGAGCAGATAGATAATCACGAGCTACTTGAAAAAATAATCGAAAATGTTGAGCGTCAAACACAGACAATCAATGACTTGCTGGATATTGCAATAATTGAATCCGGTGCAATTGATTTTAAGAAAGAACGAGTGAACCTGTGTGAGGTAATTGATGCAGCGGTGGAAACAGTTTCTGAAATAGCTTATGACCATGGCATTGCTATTAAATTTTCGTCTGCTCAAGACCTATACGAGATAACAGGGAATGCGAATGCTCTTGTGACCGTATTTATTAACCTGATAAATAACGCATTAAAATTTACACCCTGGGGCGGCAGGATAGATATTGAGGTTGTGGACATGGACGAGCAGATACAGATCACTGTGAAAGATAATGGTATTGGCATACCCAATGATGACCTGGAACATATTTTTGAAAAGTTCTATACACTGCATGGTAAAATCTTTGACGAGGAAAAGGGTACAGGATTGGGTCTTGCTATTGTGAAAAAGATTGTAGAAGGGCACAATGGGGAAATCAGGGCAAAAAGTAAAGAAGGAATGGGGACTTGTTTCAACATCACATTGATAAGGTGACAACATGAATGGTTCTGAAATTCCAGACGATTTCATTGAACTGGAAAAGAAAATGGAAGAGGCATCCCACAATAGGGCCAGCACTGTTCTCATATGCCCAGATTGCGGCTCCACAAACGTTACATATTATATGGGGTTGAAAACCGGAGTCCAATACCAGTGTAAGGATTGTGATTATGTGGGTACTTTCATAATCGAACAGGATAAGGAATAATTACTAAACAAAAGGTTTTTTTATATATAAGACTTCAAAGAAGAAAGAGGAGATAGGCTCAATGAATTCTGAAACACAAAATACGTATTCACAGAACTTTCTTGCCATACTGTACTCATTGATCATGGCGATAGTGTCTACCGCAATCATTTATGTTCTTGATAAATTCCTGTTCGGACATACAGATTTCAGGCCGTTGACAGAATTCCAGTTTTACTTCGTGCTATTCATAGTGGTTTTCGGTTTGGTTGCAGGTCTGCTTTTCTACAGGGAAGAAAAAGAAGAAAAAGTGGAAGAGGTCAGCGAATTTAGAACTAAAATGGCCAAGAAGAAACTGAAAAAGGCCAAAAAGACAAAAGCACAGGGTAGATAAAATTTATCACCCTATCATTTTTCCACGATAATAATCCTGCTGCGATCGCCCACGCTCAATTCTACTTCATCGTTCCATCCAGGTTTGGCATAGCAGTCAATGACCTGCACTCGTGTTCCCAGGTCGATCTCTTGTATGATGTCAGCCTGTTCACCCCAAAGGGCAGCCCGTATCCTGCCGGATTCATCTGAGATGTGTATGTTTAGTACCTGAGCAGCAGACCCGTCTTTGCGCTGGAATTGTTTCAATTCGTCAAGTCCTGTAATGTGTCCCTCAACATTGTACTGCTGCTTTGGCACAATATCTGCAATGGGGGTAAATTGTTCCTTGAATTCTATTTTTTTGCTGCTTGTACGAATGGAACAGTTATTTCCCAGATTAATCTCTACCTGATTACTGAAACTGTTCTCTTTTGCATATCCACCTGTTATCTCGATATTATCCCCCGGTTTAATATCATTGAACGTGTCTGCATTCTCGTCCCACAATGTAACCTTAATCTTGCCAGTGGCATCACCCAGAGTCACATTACGTACTTTACCAGCAGAACCGTCTTTACGCTGGAAAGTCCTGATGTCTGAAATGTCAAGCAATTTTGCAATAAGGTATACATTCCCCATCCCTGCTTTAATCTCATTTATCTGGTAGGGGTCAATCCTTACCTGTATGTCTTCGTTCAGGGCAATTTTATCAACTTTGCCACCTCTTCCCACACTGACCTCAAGTCCGTTTCGACCTTCCCTGACAAAACCTGATACCTGGATTGAATCTCCAAATACAATTTCGCCCACCTTTACCAGGTCTGCTGCATCATCCCATAATACCACCCTGATAGAACCCGTTTCGTCAGCTAATGTGAGGTTGGCAACATTACCACTTGAACCGTCTTCACGGTTGAATACCCTCACATCTGAACAGGCAATAACTTTGCCCACCAGGACAACCTTGGATAATTCCAAAGTCACCTCTCCTATTTTCTTCTCGTCATCAGATATTCCCATACCCAGAGCAACAAGTCTGGCTGCTGTATCTTTGTCTGCAAGTCCGGCCATCTGTGCTTCCTTTTCATCCACCAGGGCCAGGAATTCTTCCAGGCTTATCCGGTCTTTCAGTTTTTCGTAAATTTCCATTACTTTGTCCATTGTTATCCCTGCCTGGAAATTTGATGTAATTGCATTGATTTAATACTTTTCAATCGCTCAGATTGGGGCATTCCATAGAAACTTATTTTATCCATCCCGTTATCTATGTGCTTCGGTGTTTACAACATGACTATTAAAGAAGGAGATTTCATAAAAATTTCATATACAGGTAAACTGGAGGATGGCAAGGTCTTTGATACCACCAATGAAGAGGCTGCCAGGGTTCATAACCTGTATAACCCTAAAGGAAGATACGGAGGCGATGTGATAATCATAGGCGTGAACCAGATCATCGCTGGCCTTGAAGATGATATCAAACTGCATGACGCCGGTTATGAAGGCACGGTATCTATACCCCCTGAAAAGGCTTTTGGTGATAGAGATCCTCTACTTGTAAAAGCGTTGCCTATGAAAAAGTTCGAGCAAAAACCACAGGTGGGAATGCCTGTAGAGATTAACGGACAGACAGGTACAGTGGTAAAGGTACTTGGGCGACATGCCAGTGTAGATTTTAACATTCCGATGGCCGGGCAAACAATAACTTATGATTATAAGATTGAAGCCACTCTTGAAGATGTGAAGGAAAGGGCTGTGGGTCTTAGCACTCTGTACACAGGGATAGAATTGGATATCGACATTGAAGGTACGGTAGCAAAGGTCAATGTGCCTCTGGAATTTAATTATTCCCAACACTGGATAAATTCCAAGGCCCAGATGGCGTTGGACCTGTTGAAATACACAGACCTTACAGAGGTTCTATACATAGAAACCTACAAGGAAGACCTGCTTAAGAACACAGCAGACGCAATTGAAGCACCAGAAAAATTGGATGATAATATTGCCCAGGAGGCAACAGAACCAGTGGCAGTAGAGGAGTAACATCCTCTTTTGCCTTAATAACATCACACATGCTGAGGTAGCCAAGCGGACTACGGCGCCGGTCTTGAAAACCGGTGGTGCACAGCGCCACAGGAGTTCGAATCTCCTCCTCAGCGTTTTTCTTTTTTTAGATTTTCCTTAATTATATGAGCTTAGACATATAAGCCCCATCCCGCTCAAAACCCAATTTCCGATAGTATTCCCTCACACCCATACCACTAATAATGGCAAGTTTGCCAAACCCGGCCTCCTTTGCCAATTTTTCAGCCTCGTTGAGCAACTCTTCACCATATCCCTTATGCTGCCACTGCTTCTCCCCTGCTTTTTGTCCCACACTGACCATTGACCCATACACATGTAGTTCCCTGACCAGGGCCGCCGATTCCAGTTCTGGCCGGTGCGGTGAGTATGGGT
>JAUWTY010000035.1 GCA_030614485.1 Methanosarcinales archaeon
AAGGAACGGGAAGGGTTTGATATAGATAAAGTACCAGTTCCTGCACGGTTTTTTGAGACTGTGTCTCAGTTGGGCATGGTAAAAGAGGATACTGTGGAGAATATGCTGAAATTATATAGGAAAAAGACTGGGATATAAATATAAATACAAATTCATTTAAAGTGAAAATGGGTGTGGGTAAATGGATTTCAATCAGGAAAGGATAACAACAGTCCATGATTTCAGGATAGATGAGAGGACCATAATATCCTCTCTGGAAGAGCTGGCAGAGGAGCGTCCGATGACGCTGTTGATACCAATGCTCTATGAAGAGATACATGGAACCAGTTTGGACCACATTGTTGACTGTATCAATGAGTCCACATATCTGAGCAAGGTTGTCATTGCTCTTGCTGCAGATGATGAACATAAATATGTTGAAGTAAAGAACTTTTTTTCCAGGCTCAGGATACTTCATACAATTGTGTGGTGTAACGGTCCGACTGTGGCTCGGGTAATTGATGAATTAAAGGAAAATGGGCTTGACATCACCATGTTCTCAGGCAAGGGCAAAGATACCTGGATATCCCTGGGTGTGGCAAGCCTGGACAGTTATGCCATTGCTATGCATGATGCAGACATTGTATCCTATACAAAACTACTTCCAGCAAAACTATTTTATCCAATCGTGGAACCAGACCTCAGTTTTTTCTTCAATAAAGGCTACTATGCAAGGATTGACATGGATAACCTGGTAATGTACGGCAGGGTTTGCAGGCTACTTTTATATCCATTGTTGAATGCACTACTTGAGAAAACCAAACATAGTTCAAATTTCCTCAAATACATGTGTGCATATAAATATCCGCTATCCGGCGAGTTTGGTATGACCTCAGACCTTGCCATAAATATCCGAATTCCAGGCGACTGGGGGCTGGAGGTGGGACTCCTTGCAGAAGTTTACAAGAGCGCGACATTAAAGCGGATATCCCAGATAGACCTTGAATTCTATGAGCACAAGCACCGTTCCATAGGTGAAGGTTCTGAGGAAGCTATCCAAAAGATGATAAAGGATATTACCAAGAGCATATTCAGGAACCTGGTGGAAGTTGATGGGATTGACATCAATGAGGCGTTTCTGCAAAGCGCCAATGTGCTGTACAAACGTATTGCTCAGGACCGAATACGACAGTATCATGCCGATGCCCTCTGCAACGGCCTGAATTACAGCAGGCATGGAGAAGAATGCATGGTCGAAGAATTTTCAAATATTATGCTTGCATCCGGGAAAGAATATATAGATAACCCCAGCAGGGTGCTGCTGCCTGACTGGAAAAGGGCTATATCTGCCATGCCGGATATCAGGGAAAAATTGAAAGATGCTGCCCTGCATGATCACAATACTTACAGGTAGTAAAGAAATACCAAGCATTCATAATTTAATAATCAATTAAATAATCCAATACTTTACATCTATCTTTTCAGGATTTACTGAAAAATTTCTTCCTATAATTGTTATATGCAATGATGAACTCGGCATGGGGCCAGATAAGGGGCATGGTAACATAGGCAAATCCTTCTTTCCATTTGGGATGTTCCCTTATCAGGTCTATCATTTTCAGTTTGCTGTCCCTCAATATCTTGGCATTGGTATAATCTTCCAGCCACATCTCAAATCGCTCCACCGTTGAGATGTGTTCCGGCATCATGTAATCATGGGCCATGCTTACCACCCAGCCCAGGTATTTCTCTGCCATGTCCTGGTTATCCACTGCAGTGTAATGGTTGGAAAGCTGGCACGTGAAATGAAGCCAGGGACCATATCCGCCATTGTTGCGGTCCCAGAGTTCAGGATACCGGTTCAACCCTCCCAGTTCTTCATCCCACAGTAATTTATCGATACGCTTTACCGTGTTTACGTTTCTAAGGTCATGTTCATCAATAAGACCGAACAATGCAGGTGCATACTCCACAGCGTCCACATCGATCACGCTGGATGCATAAGCATCGTATCCGATAGGGTCACTGCTTTTATATTTCACCCTGATACATTTTATGAATGACCTGCGCCTTGGACTGTACAACCGCTCAAGAATCGCCTCTTTGACCTGCTCAGCCTGCTGTCGCCATTCTTCCACATCTTTGCCCAAAGCCTTTCCTATCTCCACTGCCCCAAAAAGTCCGGCACAGCAAGTGGAATTGGCATATATCTCAAACCCATGCTCGTATGCAGGGTATTCGTGGATACTGTTGATAGTATGGATGAGGTTTACCTCATCGTTTTTATTCTGTAATATGAAATCCACAGCCTTTTCAACGGCTTCCCAGTACTGTTCGCAAAATGCACGGTCAGCCAGGCTTTCAAAGAACAGGCCGCCAGTGGCTTTGAGGTACTGGTTGAGGGCATAGAGAATGAGGCCGTTACCGTCTATCTGCAGGTCTTTGTAACTGGTATCGTTCCCGTCCACATCATACCGCTGGCTGAACTCGCCTGAAGGTTTCTGGGATGCCAGCATGAATTCAAGGCCTTTTTTTGCTTCGGCTAGCAATCCTGCCGAGATAGTGCCCAGGATGCAGATGGAGTGGTCACGGGGATAAATGAATGGATATCTGGTTCCAGGTGGACTTGCATAGAACCCGCCGTTAGGATGTTGATTTTCAACCAAAATCTTCATGCAGTTCTTGTAAAGTTTATCTGCCTCCTTAATGTCCATTGGCTTTATTCCTCCTTGACGAACTTAAAGACACAGACACCTTTTTCCAGAATCTTATCGACATCTTCCTTTGTCACGCCTGCCTCTGCGATGGCTTCTTCATTGTAGGCTGGATCACGGCCAGTCAAAGGAGACTTGCATGCAAGATGCAGGGTTTTTTGGCCTGCCATTTCTGCTCTTTTGACACGATAAGCGTGATGCAAGAGGCAAAGGACATTAGAAACGGCCGGGCATTCAACTTTATCCTTATTGGCTGCTTCACGTTCTTTTATATAGTCCACAATCATTTTGAATTCCTCAGGCCGCTCCCCAAACATATCAATATAACGAATTAATTCATCCGAAAAAGGACACATTGGCAGGTAATTCAAGTCTCCCTCCGGAGCTCCCTCAAGCCCGGAACCCTGGGTTTCACCCAGTTCACTTCCAATGCGTATCAACCATTTTACGGTCTTTTCAGCCCCTATCAAATCGACAAGGTCGGTTATACCTATCAAAAATGCCTGTGGCAGCATGCTGCCGAGTCGAATCATTACTTATCACTCCCATTGTACTATTAAATTTAACAATATAATAACATATATTTCATTCCAGAATATTAATAAGTTCCCTGTTCCATCCAGCAGGACCAATACCATCTGCTTTTATTATCCCGGGATGTGAGATGGCAGGGTCATACAAGCCGCCCGGTTTTTGCACCAATATGGCAATATCCACTGCTTTTAACATAGGCAGGTCGTTTAGGCTGTCGCCCAGACCTACAGTCCTGATACCGAACCACTTGCGGCGGTACAGGGCAGTCAAAATATCCACCGCCCGTCCCTTATCGTTGTTGCCCATGATGTGGTAATACCGTCCACCTCTGGTACAGTTAAAACCCCGCTTAACAATCTCTATTTCCAGTTCGTCACCTTTTTGTGCTGGACTCAATACCCTGAACGCTTCATCATAATCACGGCATTTAGCCAGGGCTGCAACTTCTGCACTGAGTCCTGTATCAACACACACTTCGTCAACATCCATGTCCCCGAAACCTATAACCTCACACTGGATGTCAGTGCATACTTCTTTTAGTGTCCTCTCAAGTATGTCATATTTCACTCCCAGTTCGATGACTCTGTAATGGTCAGATATTTTATCATAATCATAGGAAAAATCAAAATAATCTTCAGGAATGAATATAGCTCCGCCGTTCTCAGATATTAACGGATGATATAATTCCAGCTCTTTGCAATAAACTTCAAGTTCTGCCCTGGTCTTGCTGGTGCAAAACACCAGTGGAATGTTCTTTTTGCGTATCAGGTTAAGAGCTGGCAGGGCGGCTTCGTATGAATAGGTGTCATGGTCTATCAGCGTGCCGTCCATGTCGGTGTATATGACGTATTCAGGCTCATGCATCTTAATACTCCATTATAGTGAAGGTGACAGGTATATTAAATTTTACTACATGTCTGGAGTTTAAGAATAAGGGCGCACTGTTCTCCGGCATATGGAGGATTTAAGGTTATACTTATTCTGTACGGCCCCGTCTCTTGTAGTAATACAGTCCCGATGCACCTGCAATCACAAGCACCACTAACATATATGCGCTATTCCCCACCTTTTCGCTAAAGGGTATATCCTCATAGACCTTGACAGGCGCCTTCATGACATCCGAAATCTGGATATCGCCCCGTTCATCACGGAATTTCACTTCAGTATTGATTCCGTAGGTCTTGGGGAGTGCATTTCCATCTACTTTTATCCTGTACTTTGCCTGGTATGAATCTCCTGGTGTCAGTGTGCCTATGTATGCCTGGTCATCAGTAGTGCTGAATGGGTCAACCACACTGATACGGCCCACCGCATCCTCTGCAGTTTCATCCCCGACATTTTTATAGGTTATGTAAAGCACAGTCTGGTCGCCGGGCCTTGTATGGGCAATGACATCCTCTACCTCAAAAGATGCCTTAGGTTTCACTATTATCGTCACAGGTAGAGTCTGGTTCTTGGTAATGTACCAATAATCATACTCCTGGTCAGGGTAGCCATCTACTTTGACATCGTACTGGTACTGGTATGTCAGGTTCAATGTAAATTCGTAGGTACCTGAAGGAGCATTATCGAAAATCTCAATATCGAACTCCATAGGCGTGGAGACCTCACCTTCCCGCAGCGACCCGCCCTGCTGAACCCCGCTCAGGATTTTTACAGGTGCACCATTATCGTTTTCAAGTGTTCCCCTGATATTCAGGGCAGTGGTCACATCAGCCTCTTTGTCCAGTTCGGTTTGGGCATCTATTGATTCATCGGCATCGGAAGGAGTTTCTTCGGTCTTGAATCCAAAGACAAGTCCATCATTCATCAACTGGATGAACAATGTGGCCGTATCACCCGCGTCATATTCGTTATCACCAACTAAAGATGCTGATAACCCAGGTTCACCTATCACGTCATAATAATCTGTTGTGAACTCCCAGATATTTGCGGGAATGGACTCAGAGGTTGCGTGGGTGAGTGCTGCGAATATCAGCACCATTGTAAATAATACAAGTAAAATCTTCTTCATATTCATAACTAATACCATTGCAAACCCTGGATAAAATTTTCAAATCCTCTTTTTGTTACTTCAATGATTCTTTGTGTTACCTCATAGATATAATATTTATGAAAACATGTAGGGGGTTAACATGAAATATGAAACTGAGTCCGGTTCATTCTACAATTACCTGGGCACCGGCTGTAAATTCTGCCGGGAGGGTGCAAAAATGGTACTATTCGTAACCGGATTGTGCCATCGTGGTTGTTTCTACTGCCCGGTATCAGAGGAAAAGCGACAAAACGATGTAACCTTTGCCAATGAGAGACCGGTGTTGTCAGATGAGGACATACTCTATGAGGCGCACAGCATGCAAGCCCTGGGCACAGGAATTACCGGAGGCGAACCGCTGTTAGTGCTGGAGAGGGTGCTGGGATACATCAGGTTGCTAAAAGATGAATTCGGACCTGAACACCACATACATCTCTACACTGCCAGTACCCCTGCCAGGGAAATACTGGAACAACTCCACTCAGCCGGACTTGACGAGATACGTTTCCATCCTGACATGGATACCTGGGGCCGGCTTGATTGTAGCGACCTTGCCGCATCCATTGAAGAGGCTAAAACAGTGGGTCTGGATGTGGGTATCGAGATCCCTTCCCTACCAGGGGCACAGCATGTGGCTGATTTTGCCCTGGAACGTAGCATATTCCTTAATCTTAACGAACTGGAGTTCTCCCAGACGAATTCACAGGCAATGAAACAACATGGATTTTCCACCGTAAACGATGAGGGCTGTGCCGTTGCAGGCAGCAGGGAAACAGCAGAGGGCATCATGGAAAGGTGCGCCGGGTTGCATGTGAATTTTTGTTCATCCAGTTTCAAGGACCGAGTACAATTACGCAAAAGACTGCTTCGCACCGCCCAAACCACGGCCCGTGAATTTGATGAAGTCACGCCCGATGGTACTTTGCTATATGGTGTAGTGGAAGGAGAGGTTGAAAGCATCATCGGTCTTCTGGAGCAGTTGGATGTGCCCGGGAACCTGTATGAATGCACCCGGGACAGGGTAGAACTGGGTTGGTGGGTGCTTGAGGATATTGCAGATGAATTCGATAGCGGATCTTCAGCCTGGTATGAAGAATGCTATCCCACATATAGTCGTATGGTAGTTGAGAAAATACCTATTGATAATGCAGATGCTTTCAATGTTTAACGCTAACTTTTATTTACTTATAAAAGAACATATTTATCCTTAATTCTAATGCAATAATGATTAATTGGTGGTTAACTCTGAGCCAAACAACAGATCAAGTGAAAGAAAGGTTGGTAAAATATCTGCGCAGGGATGAGACCAATCTGCGCAAGACTGTCCTTAAGATGTTCCTGAAAGGTGATATCTATACCACCAACGACATCTACAATAATCTGGTACAACATGGATTTGACGTGAACTATCGCGGTGTATCAGCAATGGTAGGATTAATGAACACACGGCTTGGTATTCTGCGAATAGACGTGACAAGGGAGCACAACCATTATTCTTTGAAGGATGACTTTAAAGACATAGTAAAGGGTGTACTGGATAAATATTAGGGTCTATGAAAGCTTAGTTTCATGATGGGGATGTTGTTATGCTCAGGGTAGGAGTGGTTGGGTGCGGTGCCATTGGTTCAATTATCTGTCGCGCCCTGGATAAGGACATTGAAGGTGCTGAACTGGTTGGCATTCATGAGCACCACATTAAAAATATAGAACCACTTTGTGCCGAACTGTCCTGTAAACCTAAGATGATGAAAATAAGCGAGATGGTGAAAGAGGTAGACCTGGTTGTTGAATCAGCTGCTGCAATTGCTGTTCCCCAGGCCGCCATTACTTCATTGGAAAGTGGCTGCGACGTGATGATAATGAGTGTCGGTGCCCTGGTTGACGGGCAACTCCTTGAGAATCTTGTTAATCTGGCCCGCAAGCACAATTGTAAGATATACCTGCCATCGGGCGCAGTCGCGGGTATTGATGGCATCAAATCTGCAGCCTCAGCACCAATCCACTCAGTGACATTGACCACAACCAAACCACCAAATGGACTGGCCGGAGCCCCCTATGTTGTAGCTAACAAGATTGACCTGGACGCTTTTGACAGACCAGAGGTCATATTCGATGGCACAGCAATTGAGGCGGTAAAGGCATTCCCTGCCAACGTGAATGTGGCTGCGTGTATCAGCCTGGCAGGTATTGGAGTGGATAAGACCAGGGTGAAAATAGTGGTGGACCCTGGCTCGACCCGGAACCGGCATGAGATTGAGGTGATAGGGGACTTTGGCAGGTTTACCACTGAGGTGGAGAATATTCCATTCCCTGAAAACCCAAGGACCAGTTACCTGGCGGCTTTGTCGGCGGTAGCCACTCTCAAGAAGATAGCCAGCCCGCTGCAAATAGGAACATAAAAAAAGTAGAAGTTAAGTATATTTTTCCCATAGTACACAGTATTGATAGGAGCAATTAGCCATTATCTCGATAAAACATCTTTCAAAAACTTTTGGAAACCACGATGTTCTTAATGATATCAACCTTGAAATACCAACCGGGGATTTCCTTACCATCTTTGGTCCCAACGGTGCAGGCAAGACTACGCTGATCAAGATAATGTCCACGCTGGTAAGCCCTACTTCAGGGACTGTCAGGGTACACGAGCATGATGTGCGGGAATCTCCACTGGAAGTCAGGCGGCTTATTGGTATCATATCCCATGAAACCTACCTGTACCAGGACCTCACTGCCAGGGAAAACCTGCAGTTCTTTGGCAGGATGTACGGTATGAAAGCGGATGTACTGGAGGCCAGGATACATGAACTGACAGAGGAAGTGGGATTGCAGTACCGGCTGGACGACAGGGTGGGTACGTTCAGCAGGGGCATGAAACAGCGGCTGAGCATTGCCCGTGCCATACTTCATGACCCTAAGATATTGTTCCTTGATGAACCATATACGGGCCTTGACCAGCACGCTGCTGCGACATTCGATACTATACTGAAAGAACTGGATGTATCAGATAAAACCCAGGTCATGGTATCCCACGACCTTGAGAGGGGTATAGCACTGGCAGATAAGGTCGTGATCCTGTTTGGTGGGCGTATCGTATTCGAGACCGAAAAAGACGCCATCAAGGATTTCCATGAATTCCGGCAGACGTATGAACATTATGTGCATGAGGTGTGAGATATGAAGGCGTTCCTGTACCTTGCCTGGAAAGACCTGTTGATGGAGTTCAGGACCAAGCAGATGCTAAACAGCATGATTATTTTTTCACTCCTGGTGATTGTAATATTCAACTACTCCTTCACGAATGTGATGTTCAGCATAGAGGTTTCTGACATTGCCCCTGGTATATTGTGGATAGCTTTCACTTTTGCAGGGATGCTGGGTCTCTCACGTTCTTTTGCCGGTGAAAAAGAGGACGGGTGCCTTGATGGATTGAGACTGTGTCCGGTTGACCCGGGTGCTATCTATATGGGAAAGGTGACCTCGAACCTTGTCATAATGTTCATGATAGAGATCATCATCGTGCCTCTGTTCATGATACTGTTCAATTTCACTGATATTAAGAGCCTGACAGGTCTTGCCATAGTGATATTTCTGGGTACCCTGGGCTTTATACTGGTGGGAACTTTGTTCTCAGCCCTGACCGTGAACATGAGGACAAGGGAGATACTGCTGCCTGTCATCCTGTTCCCTATTATCATTCCGCTTATCATGTCAGCCGTGCTTGCAACCCAGAAGGTTCTGGCAAGTGGTAATATTATGGACGCTATTGATGAAATTAGGCTGCTGCTAGTGTACGATGTGGTATTCTTTATTGCTGCACAGTTGTTGTTCGAGTATGTGATTGAGGATTAGCAATTATAGTGAAAAACCAAACAATGTTTGGTTTGGCATAAAATAGATTTTAAAAAAACCTAAACAACAATAGGGAT
>JAUWTY010000034.1 GCA_030614485.1 Methanosarcinales archaeon
AAACATTCGACATCATTCAATGTTTAAGAAAAAGATTTGTTTTCAAAATATACCTGCAAAAAGTGCGTTTCAGATAACGGAAATATTTATTTGTGATTAGTTATATAAGTATATATAACAATAGAAGAGATAAAGAAATGAGGTAAGAAAATGGCGGTAAGCAGCGAGGTGAATATACTTCACTATCCACAATTGGATACTGTTCTTATGGTTGAAGAAACTATAAAAGAGCATAGTGGTGAATATAAGAAAAAATCTCTATGGGAGCACTTACCGAAGAAGATGATGTATCAGACCTATAATGTTACAATAAATTATCTTCTGGATTCTAGCAAGATAGCGATTGATAACGAAGGTAAGATTTGTTGGATATGGAATCCTGAGCTTGTAAGGAGATATCTTTTGGATTCTTCCTTGGCTGTAAGGTGATTTATTGGAATCCCGTGTAGTTTTTGCCGATTCCAAGTTAAAAGAGGCATTTGATAAATTAAAGGATACCCGTACTGAGGATAAGAATTTTTATATGTGGCTCAATCGTGCTTTTGATGATTTATCTAATGATCCATTCTGTGGCATTCAGATTCCGAAGAAACAAATACCGAAGATTTACATCAAGAAATATGGTATAGATAATTTATGGAAATATAACTTTCCGAATGCATGGCGTTTGATATATTCTGTAGCTCGTGATGAAATCATAGTTGTTACAATCATTCTTGAATGGATGAATCATAAAGAATATGAAAAGCGTTTCAATTATTAAATTCAGATATTTTGTTTCTCCATAAACCTTTCCCGCCAAAATCCTTAACTTTCCGTTCGTACCTGATCGGTGCTCACTCCAGGCTTATCATCCACGCACAACAGGTTCATATACGCCCCCTCGTTTGGTAGCTCGGTCGGGTTGCCTCCCCGGAACCAGATAGTAAAATGCTGGATAACATCACCCTCGGCAACCTAAGTCTGTTGCTCACCACCCCATGAACCCCCTTCTGCAATAATGTTTAAATCTATGCAGTACTTATCGTCTCACATGAGCAACAGACCAACGTATATTCGCATATTCGCATATTCGCATTCCGTTAAACGAAATTTTTCCCCCTCAATAAATACACGTCCATCCTCATCTGTCCGCGTTTATACCAACGTCCGACCTCCAGCCTGCGGATGCCTCGCAATTCATTGCGGGGTGGCGTGGATGGGGCGAAATGTAATTGCATATCTTAATTGCTTTGTTTTGAAAATCGTAATATATTCCGACTTTATACACAGATGTCTGACTTTTTTCACAGGATATAGTTTATACACAAAGCCCAATACACAACAAATTATTTATATTGACAAGTAGTTTGAAGGCCACGCATACATCAGAGCATATAGCATATTTTATGCGAAATGCATGTGAAATGCATAAATAAGTGTTAATATGGTTTTCATTTCCAATTAACAAAACCGTAAGGATTACAACATCCTATGGCACATGGGCATATCATGCCCGAACGCAGCAAAACTGTGTGAGTCAGGCCACCTCGTGAGTGGTCATACGGAGGATCAATAGTGAGTAAAATTATCAAAAAGACAAATCTGCGCGTATCAGGTCTAATCAGCGACCTCAAAACCGCATCCCGTGAGCATGATGTAAAAATCTGGCGGGACATGGCACTGCGCCTGTCACGTCCAACCAGGAATTACACAGAATTGAACCTGAGCAAGATAAACAGGCATACCCGTGAGGATGAAACAATCATAGTACCGGGAAAAGTACTGGCATCAGGTACCCTGGAACATAAGGTGAATGTGGTTGCACTGGGTTTTAGTAAGTCTGCCAAAGAAAAGATAGTCGAAAAAGGAGGCTCATGCCTCACTATCGAGCAGTTAGTTAAGGAAAATCCCAGCGGCTCGAATGTAAGGATCATGCAGTGAGGTGCAGTGAAATGACAGTTATTAATGCAGATGGGATGATACTGGGACGGCTTGCCAGTATACTGGCAAAACGATTGCTTGCAGGTGAAGAGATTCATATAATAAATGCCGAGAAGATTGTTATCTCCGGCGATAAGGTAACTACTTTTGGTGAATATAAACAGTCGGTGGACCGTGGAAACCGGGAATTTGGCCCGTATCACCCAAAGCGACCCGACCATATAGTAAAAAGAACCATCCGGGGCATGTTGCCGTATAAGAGAGCACGAGGCCGGGATGCTATGTCAAGACTCAAAACCTACATAGGAGTGCCTGAGGAATTAAGCCGTGAAGAGGCTGTTTCCATTGAGGGGGCTAATATGAATAGGTTGAGTTCGGTGAAATATATCAGGCTGGAAGAACTCAGCAGGAAACTGGGAGCCAATTTATAATCTGGAGGAAAGTAAATGGTCAAGATTATCAACACATCTGGAAAGAAAAAGACCGCCATTGCCAGAGCTACAATTAAGGATGGCATCGGCCGTGTAAGGATTAATAAGAAGCCTCTGGAAATATTTAAACCTGACCTGGTAAGGCTTAAAATGATGGAACCCTTAGCCTTAGCAGGGGACAAGATAACTTCAAAGGTCGACATTGACGTTAATGTAAAAGGCGGCGGTATCATGGGACAGGCAGATGCTGTCAGGACCGCAATCGGTAAAGGTCTTGTGGAATGGAGCGGTGATCTGTCACTGAAGGATGCTATGCTCGGTTATGACAGGAACCTGCTGGTTAACGATTCAAGGCAAAAAGAGACTAAGAAGTTCGGCGGACCTGGTGCAAGAGCCAAGACCCAAAAATCATATAGATGAGTCAATAAGATGATACCTGTACGATGTTTCACCTGTGGAAAGGTCATTTCCAGCCTTTGGGAAGATTTCGAGAAGCGTGTAGCTGAGTTGGAAGAACCTGGTAAAGTGCTGGATGATCTGGGCGTTGAAAGATATTGCTGTCGTAGGATGTTGCTAACCCACATCAAACTGCTGGATAAGTTTGCACCATATCAGTAGGGGTTGTAGGGTAGCCTGGACCATCCTGCGGCGTTCGGGACGCCGTAACCTGAGTTCAAATCTCAGCAACCCCACTTCACTCTATCAATGAAGCCCACAAGGTGCTACTGGTAAAATGAAAATAAAATCATGTATCGAATTCGAACCATTCCCGGAGGGACTCCGGGAGCACAAGTATTGAATGTAAAAAAATATTAGCTGGATTAATTTTTAGCCGGACGTATAAATACTTGTTAGTTTAGCGGTCACAAGGCCGTATTGTTTTTGAGGTGAAATTGTTGAATACTATTAAATTAACCCGTTATGAGCGTGCGAGAATTATCGGCGCACGGGCATTACAGATATCTATGGGAGCACCTGTGCTTCTGGAAGATGATTCTGGCGAACCCATCGATATCGCATTCAGAGAATTGGAAATGGGTGTCATCCCGGTCACAGTCAAAAGGTTGACCGACGAAAAACAGCATAATAACAAATTATATTGATTCAAAGGTGAAGTGAATGGAAATTGAAAATGAAAGTGAAAGTGAAAGTGAAATAAAAGATGCAGGTTACGAATCCATCATCCCCCTGGACGAATTTCTGGCTGCAGGTATCCACATCGGAACCCAGCAAAAAACAAAGGATATGATGAAATTCGTCTACAGGGTCAGGACAGATGGACTTTATGTACTGGATATACAGGCCACCGACCAGAGGATACGGCTGGCTGCAGCAATGCTTGCAAAATATGACCCAACAAAGATATTGATAGTATCTGCCAGGCAGTATGGACATCATCCTGTTAAGATGCTTGCCAAAACCATCGGTGCAAAAGCCATGATCGGCAGGTTCATACCAGGAACACTTACCAACCCTAATCTGGATATATTCTTTGAACCGGATGTTGTAATGGTGACTGACCCACATGGGGATAACCAGTTGGTAAAAGAAGCCGTCAGTATAGGAATTCCGGTAATTGGTCTTTGTGATACTAACAACTCCACTTCAAACGTGGACCTTGTGATACCCACAAACAACAAAGGACGAAAAGCTCTTTCCCTGGTTTACTGGCTGCTGGCAAAGAAGACCGCAGATATAATGGGTATTCCGTTCAACCTGAATCTGGAAGATTTTGAGACCGAATTATAAATTAAAGAGTCCAATATTTCATAGTTAAGGTGGTGGAGGATTTGAGACGTTCAGCAGTAGCAGGCCAGTTCTATCCTGGCACACAAAAGGAGTTGAAACGCGAACTTAATAGATGTTTTGCTACAATTACAATTGTGGACCAATCCAGGGAAGTGATGGGGGCCGTGGTGCCCCATGCTGGATATACATATTCGGGACCAACAGCGGCACATGTGTATGCTGCCCTGCCACAGGCTGATACGTATGTGATTCTTGGTCCCAACCATACAGGTGTTGGTTCACTGGTGGCTGTCTCCCAGGAGACCTGGGAAACACCGCTGGGTGAAGTGCCTGCTGATAAAGAGTTTGTAAAAAAACTTGCAGGAGGTATTATTGACCTTGATGAGAATGCACACAGATATGAACATTCCATCGAGGTGCAGTTACCATTCCTGCAGTACCGGTTTTCTCACAAGTTCGAGATAGTACCCATTTGCATGGGAATGCAGGATGAACAGACAGCGATGGAAATTGGTAACCAGCTGGCACAAGTAATCAGGGATAGCAATAAAAAAGTGGTTATCATTGCCTCCAGTGACTTTAGCCATTATGTACCTGATAAAGTGGCCAGGGATACTGATAATTATCTTATTGAATCCGTACTTACCCTGGATGTGGACGAGTTTTATGCCCGTCTGGCAGAAAGGAATGCATCAGCATGCGGGTACGGCCCCATCACTGCCATGCTTGTAGCATCAACACAACTTGGTGCGACCGGTGGAACCTTGCTTGATTATTCGACCAGCGGGGACGTGACCGGGGACATTTCGGCTGTTGTGGGATATGCGGGCATAATTGTTGAATGATTTAGATATTGGGGACATTGATGTGACGATGACCACCTGTAGTGCACCTGGTAAAATATACTTCTTTGGCGAACATGCTGTGGTATATGGTGAGCTGGCAACTGCATGTGCTGTGGATATCCGCACCAGGGTAACTGTACGTCCTGATGTTGAACATATTATTAATTCCAGTATTGGTATCACAGGACTGGATATGCATAAGCATCCTTATGTGACCCGGTGTATCAGGGAAATGGAACAGTTCATCCCTGACGGGGTCAGGATAGATATATCATCCGAGCTCCCCGTTGGTTCAGGACTTGGTTCATCGGCAGCAGTGACAATTGCCACTTTGCATGCTTTGAGCATCCAGTTCGATACCGGCCATTCCCTTGACGATATCGCGGCAATAGGTTACGATATTGAACGCACGGTGCAGGGTGCTGCCAGTCCAACCGATACTTTCGTATCTACTATGGGCGGTGTGGTCACCATACCTGCCCGAAAGCGGCTTAATCTGCCTGAATGCCCCATTGTTATTGGTTATACGGGCAAGTTCTCGTCCACCAGTGAACTGGTGGCAAATGTGGGCGAACTCAAGAAAAAATACCCACAGGTCATTGAACCGGTTATCAGTACCATTGGCAGACTTTCCTATGAGGGTGAAGCAGCTATAGAGGGACAGGACTACCAGGCACTGGGACACCTTATGAATATCAATCACGGACTGCTGGACAGCCTTGGTGTAGGTTCACCTGAACTTTCAAATCTGGTATGGGCCAGCCGGCATGCAGGTGCATGGGGTGCCAAGACCACAGGTGCAGGTGGAGGCGGGTGCATGGTTGCTATCACCGACCGGCCTGATGAAGTGGCTGCTGCCATAACATCTGCAGGTGGACAGGCTATAATCACCAGTGCAACCCCCTATGGAGTGAGGGTAGAATGAACAGTCCCGTTGTACTAAAAATTGGCGGCAGTATTATTACTGACAAGTCCAGTGATGTCCCAAAAGCGTTGTCAGGTACAATTGAGCGCATAGCAGGAGAATTGGCCGGAGTTTGCAATGAAAACAGCCCTCTCATACTGGTGCATGGTGCAGGTTCTTTCGGGCATCCTCTTGCAAAACAGTTCAAACTGACAGAACAATTCGATGCCAAAGGGTTAATTGAAACCCATCGGAGTGTCAAGTCCCTGAATACAATGGTCGTGGATGCTTTAGTTTCAGCCGGGGTACCTGCATTGCCGGTGCATCCATTGAGCTGTGCTATGCTTGAGCAGGGACGTATTAGTGGTATGCAGACTGCTCCCATACATGAAATGCTAAATCGCGGCCTGGTGCCGGTGCTGCATGGTGATGTGGCAATGGATTCTGTGCGTGGGGCGGACATTTTGAGCGGTGACCAGATAGTGCCCTATGTTGCCCGGAAAATGGGTGCTGGACTTATCGGCATTGGTAGTAACATTGACGGAGTGCTTGATAATGAGGGACAGAACATCCCAGTAGTTACACCATCTACCTTTGATGGGATACGTAAATATATAGGCGGGTCATCCCACACCGATGTTACCGGTGGTATGCTGGGTAAGGTGCAGGAGTTGGTAGAACTGGCAGGTAAGTCAGACATAAGGAGCAGGATATTTGATGCATCGGTAGCCGGAAGTATCACCCGGTTCTTACAAGGGGAGACAATGGGTACACTTATACAAAAGAATAAGTGAATCCTTTACAATTATGGTATAGAAAAATGAGTACATCGAAAAGAAAAATTGAACACCTTGAACTGTGTGCTAACCAGGATGTTGAAAGCCACAAGGACGAACATAACCTAAGACGCACCGGATTTGATGATATCACAATGGTGCACAATGCCCTGCCTGAAATCAACATTAAGGAAATTGACACTTCAACGGAACTGCTTGGATATAAACTGGCATTTCCGTTATTGATAGCCTCTATGACAGGAGGTCATCCTGAAACTAAACAGGTGAATGAATCCCTTGCAATTGCAGCACAGGAGCTGGGTATTGGTATGGGTGTGGGCAGCCAGAGGGCTGCACTGGAAGACCCTGACCAGGAAGATACATTCAGGGTGGTCAGGGATTCAGCACCGGATGCGTTCGTGTTCGGGAACCTGGGTGTTGCCCAGTTAAAGGAGTACGGGGTAGAAGGTGTCCGACAGGCAGTGGATATGATAGATGCCAATGCAATGGCCATACACCTGAATTTCCTACAGGAAGCCATACAACCTGAAGGCGATACCGATGCAACAGAGGGACTTGAACTAATCGAAGAGGTTTGTAATAAACTCAAGATACCGGTGATAGTAAAAGAGACTGGGGCAGGTGTCAGTCGTGAAGTCGCCCAGAAACTGTGTAAAGCTGGTGTGTCTGCTATAGATGTAGGTGGTATGGGAGGTACCAGCTGGGCAGGTGTGGAAGTATACCGGTCACAAGAGAAAGGTGATTCCATGGGTGAATCATTGGGTAACCTGTTCTGGGATTGGGGTATTCCTACAGCTGCAAGCATAATTGAAAGTGATATATCAGTGCCGGTGATAGCTACAGGCGGTATACGTACCGGTTTGGATGTGGCTAAATCGCTGGCATTAGGAGCTAGTGCATGTGCTACTGCACATCCATTGGTAAGACCTGCGATGAATGGACCACAGGATGTGAAGAAGAAATTAGAACTTTTCCAGGCAGAATTTAAGGCTGCTATGTTCCTGACAGGTAGTGCGACAATTGCAGACCTTATGCAGGCACAAATCGTGATAACCGGAAGGACGGGAGAATATCTTAAAGAGCGAGGATTTGATACGTCTCGCTTTGCACGGCGTTAGAAAGCAACAAGAGTAAATAAACAGATTATACGTATATCAGGAGGAAAATTTTTATGACAGAAATAGGAATTACAGCGGTGGGCGGCTACAACGAAATGGGCCGTAACATGACCGCAATACGAGTGGGAGAAGACGTAATTATAATGGATATGGGACTCCGTCTTGACAGGGTCCAGATACATGAAGATGTGGAAATTGACAAGAAAAATTCCCGTGACCTTATCAATATGGGTGTGATACCCGATGACAGGATTATGAAACAGGTCGGAGGAAAGGTAAAGGCCATCGTTTGTACTCACGGGCATCTTGACCATATTGGTGCTATCCCTAAACTGGCGCACAGGTATGATGCACCTATCCTTTCCACGCCATATACAACAGAGCTTATCAAGCAGCAGATAAGTAATGAGAAGAAATATCAAGTGAAAAACAAGGTTGAGAGCCTTCCAACAGGTCAAATGTATGAAGTGAGCCCTCATGTATCAATTGAGCTTATAAGGGTGCAGCATAGTATAATTGACGCGGCCTTTGCCGCAATACACACGCCTGCCGGTACAATACTATATGCAAACGATTTCAAGATAGACCGTACACCAACTATTGGTGAGGCTCCTGATTTTGAGCGGCTGCGGCAGCTCGGGAAAGAAGGTGTAAGCTTGATGATCACGGAAAGTACTAACTCTGACCGCAAAGGAAAGACCCCGTCTGAGAAAATAGCTGCAGATATGGTGTCTGATGTGCTGTTGGGTACTGAGGAAGCTGAATCCGGAGTGATAGTTACTACATTCTCATCCCATATAGCCAGGATAAAGTCCATTATTGATGCAGCAATTGAAATGGGGCGCATTCCAGTGTTGCTGGGACGTTCCATGGAAAAGTATGTGGGTACTGCTGAGAAGATGGGGTTCCTGAAATTCCCTGAAAATCTTGAGATATACGGCCACCGGAAATCAATCGATAAGGCCTTAAAACGCATAAATGATGATGGGAAGGAGAAGTATCTGCCTATTGTCACAGGTCACCAGGGCGAACCTGGCGCTATACTGCCAAGGATAGCTTCAAAAGGGACTGATTACAAGATAAAAAAAGGCGATAAAGTGGTATTTTCTGCCAATGTGATACCAAATCCATTGACACGTGCAAACCGGTATTCGCTTGAAACGAAACTGGGAATGGGTGGAGCAAGGATATACGACAATGTTCATGTTTCAGGTCATGCATACAAGGAAGACCACTGGGAATTGCTCAGGCTGATAAATCCTGAACACGTGATACCCGCACACGGAAGTATTGAGATGCATGGTCATTATATGGAAATGGCAGAAGATGCTGGATATATTTTCGGTGAGAATGTACACATCATGCGAAACGGTGAAGAGATACTTATAGAATAATTTAATATTGTACCGGGGAATTATATGGATTTGCT
>JAUWTY010000106.1 GCA_030614485.1 Methanosarcinales archaeon
ATAAGCAATGTACCGCAGTCAGGACAATATGTATTCTCATACTCATGCCCAGCTACGTTACCCACATAAGGATATTCCAGCCCCGCATCCCTTGCCATCTGCCACGCCCTCTCCAGTGTGGCAACAGGCGTAGGCGCAGCACCCTCCATTTTGTACATTGGGTAGAATCTGGTAAAATGAATCGGGGTCTGCGGACCCAGGTTATCCCTCACCCATTCAATAAGGGCCTTCGTTTCTGAAATATCGTCATTCTGCCCGGGAATAATCAGATTGACCACCTCAATGTGCAGGCCCAACTCCCGTGCCACCACAGCCGAATCCAACACTGGCTGCAGGTGCGCTCCGCAAACTTCGCGGTAAAACTCATCCCTGAACGCTTTGATGTCCACCCTGAAAGCATCCAGGTGCGGGGAGATGTCCCGCAGTGCCTCCTCAGTGATATAGCCGTTGGTCACATACACTGTCTTAAGACCGGCTTCATGGGCAAGTCTGGCAGAATCATGGGTGAACTCGTGCCAGATGGTAGGCTCATTATAAGTCCAGGACATGCTGGCACATCCCGAATCCACTGCCCTTGCCACCGATTCCTCGGGCGTTATCTCGCTGGTATATGCCTGCTCCAGGCTTACCTGTGAGATGCTCCAGTTCTGGCAGTGTTTACACCTGAAATTGCACCCAATTGTACCCTGGGAATAACTGAGCGTCCCGGGCAGGAAATGGTACAGGGGCTTTTTCTCGATTGGGTCAACAGCTTCGCTGGAAACGGTATTATAAATAAGTGTGAACAATGTGCCGTCCCGGTTCTTGCGGACTCCGCAAATACCTGACCTGCCCTTTGCAATGGTACACTCATGCGCGCACACATGACACTGTACCTTATCATTCTCAAGCCTATCGAACAGTACCGCCTCATGTATCATAGTAATCCCTGTGACATTACCCATATATCCCTGACTCAATCTGTTTTGAGCGTTTCTTTCGCAGTTCAGATTTCAGGCTCTCGTAATACTTCATAGTATCAGGTGTCACGCTGGGTCCTGTATCCTCGACGGCAGCAATGAAATGTTTCTGACTGACACACTCACAATCCATATTCTCACGCAGAGCGAACTTTCCTGCTTTTTTGCAAACCGCAGCAATATCGGCACCCGTATATTCATCTGTTAGTTCAACCAGGGCATCAATATCAATATCCTCGTCAAGTGCCATTTTCATGGTGTGCACCTGGAATATCTTCTTCCTAGTAGATTTATCCGGCACAGGTACAATGATAAGTTCATCGAATCGGCCCGGCCTAATCAATGCCGGGTCGATGATATCTGGACGGTTTGTCGCACCTATCACCACCACGCCCCGCAGTTCTTCCAGCCCGTCCAGTTCAGAGAGCAACTGGTTCACTATCCGCTCCGTCACCTGTGGTTCACCGGCTGCAGCCCCCCGGATAGGCGCCAAAGCATCCAGCTCATCCAAAAACACAATAGCAGGCGCTACCTGGCGGGCGCGCTTGAACACCTCAGCAATATGTTTCTCGCTCTCCCCGTACCACTTTGACAGCAGGTCGCTGCCCTTAGCAGTAATAAAATTAGCATCTGATTCGTTGGCAATAGCCTTGGCCAGCATGGTCTTACCAGTGCCAGGAGGACCGTACAGCAGGATACCCATTGACGATTCCACACCGATACGCCTGAAGGACGCCCCGAAACGGAGCGGCCATTCCACAGCCTCGCGCAGTTGCTCTTTTACATCACCAAGACCGCCGATATCATCCCAGGTGACATTGGGTACCTCAAAGAGTATCTCCCTTAGTGCCGATGGCTGCACCTCCTTCATGGCCTCCTCAAAATCATTGAAGGTCACTTGAAGTTTTTCAAGCACCTCCTTTGGTATCTCCTGTTGTTCCAGATCAATATCTGGCAATATCCTGCGCAGTGCATTCATGGCCGCCTCCCGAACCAATGCTGCGATATCGGCTCCTACAAACCCATACGATATTTCAGCAAGCTGGTTCAGGTCAGCATCCGGGGTAAGCGGCATACCCCTGGTATGTATCTGGAATATCTCCAGCCGTCCTTCAGTATCAGGAACCCGAAGCTCGATCTCCCTGTCAAACCTACCCGGCCTCCTCAGTGCCAAATCCAACGCCTCGGGCCGGTTCGTAGCACCGATGACAATAACATTCTTGCGTGACTTCAGGCCGTCCATCAATGACAGCAACTGCGCCACCACCCGACGCTCCACTTCACCGGTCACCTCTGCCCGCTTGGGAGCAATGGAATCGATCTCATCAATGAACACGATACTGGGTGCGTTCTTCTCAGCCTCATCGAATACCTCACGAAGGCGCTGTTCACTCTCGCCGTAGTATTTGCTTACAATCTCGGGCCCGTTGATAGTAATAAAATAAACATTGGACTCGTTGGCCACTGCCTTGGCAAGCATGGTCTTGCCAGTGCCGGGCGGACCGTGAAGCAATACACCCCTGGGTGGGTCAATACCCAGCCTGCTGAACAGTTCAGGGTGTTTGAGAGGGAGTTCGATAATTTCCCTTACCCTGGTCATGGCGGGTTTGATACCACCCAGGTCTTCATACATGACCTCTGGAATAACCTGTTTCGGAAATTCCATTGCTTCGGGAAGCATTTCGATCTCAGTGATATCAGTTATCTTGACTATCCCGCTAGGATTGGTAGATACCACCTGCAGTTTTATCTCACCCAATCCGAAGGAGGGACCACCTAGAAAGCCGTGCAGTATATCGTCAAGCACCGTGTCTCCTGCCAATGCTTCATACCGCTGTTTTCGCAAACTGGTAGAAGAGATAATATCTCCTTTGCTAACGGTCTTGTGCTGGAATATGATCCGAAGGCTATCGCTGGGAGCATATATCCTGATATTTTTGGCAACTGGTGCGATAGTTACTTTCCGGGCCTCATACCACTGGGCCTTTTGCACTTCCACAAATTCCCCAATACCTGTCCTGGCATTGGTTCGTGTCAGGCCGTCCATACGGATGATATCTGTTCCTTCATCACTTGTAATTGCCCGGCCCACGATAGCAGAAGTGACCCGAGATCCCTTTATCTCTAAAACATCAAAAACATTGACGCCTAATTTCTCACGGTTCTTCTCATCGATACGCACCACACCTTTCCCCACATCCTGCTGGTCAGCTTCCGCTACCTTCAACTTCATGGGTTCAACTACTTCACTGCTCAATGAGTCCATTACACTAATCCCAAATTAAAGATTGGTAATCATTTTATAAAGGTTTGTTCCCGCCCTGGCCCCACTGATATATATCTGAACGGAACGCCTAACAGCGACTCAAGCCGTTCCACATACTCACGGGCATATGGCGGCAAGGCACCCATGCTCAGAACAGCTGTCAGGTCTTCGTCCCAGCCAGGTACGTCTTCATACACAGGTTTGCATCGGGCAAGGTCAGATGTGGATTCAGGCGGATAATCCAGTCTCACCCCATCCAGTTCGTATGCCGTGCAAATCCTCATGGGATGTATGTTGGACAGCACGTCCAGTTTGGTCAGTGCTATATGAGTGTAACCGTTAAGTGCCACTGATTTCTTTGCCAGGGGCAGGTCGAACCAGCCGCAGCGCCTGGGACGGCCCGTGGTTGTTCCGAATTCCCCGCCTGCTTTTCGTATCTGTTCACCTGTACTGTCTAAAAGTTCAGTGGGCAGCGGTCCTTCACCCACGCGGGTGATGTAGGCCTTGACAATTCCCAGTACTTCATCCACTCTGGTTGGTCCCACGCCCAGATTAGCACAGGCAGAGCCTGCAATACATGAGGATGATGTTACGAATTTCTGTGTGCCGTGTATAACGTCAAGGAATGCACCCTGGGCGCCCTCTGCCAGCACGTTCTTACCCGCATCAAGAGCGGTGTTAACTTCATGGGATACGTCGGCGATATAAGGTGCGAACCTGCGCCCCAGTTCGATATATTGCTGAATCCAGGTCTCATCTTCCATGATGTTTGGATCTCCGCCCATACTTTCTATCTGGGCCGCTTTAATTGGTCTGAGTTCTTCCAGCCGCTTGCGCAGTTGTGCCTCGTCTGCCAGGTCTGCTATCTGCACCTCATCCCTGGCCACCTTGTCAATATAAGCATAGCCGATACCCCGCTTGGTGGTACCTATCTTCTCTGTGCGTGCCGACTCCCTCAGGCCATCCAGTTCTACATGGTATGGCATGATGATGCTGGTCTTGGCATCAATACCCATTTTCTTATTGTCCACCAAAGTGCCGTCCTCTGCCAGGGTATCAAGTTCCTTTGCCAGGGTCTGGGGGTTCATCACAGTACCGGGGCCGATGAGGAGCCTGGCATCGAACAATACACCAGATGGAGTGAGGTGTAATTTGTATTTTTTACCGTTCACTACCACTGTATGACCAGCATTATCGCCGCCCTGGAAGCGCACAATGAGGTCATATTGCCCTGCCATGAGGTCAACGATCTTGCCTTTGCCTTCATCCCCGAACTGGGAGCCTGTAATTATGGTGAACATAATGCCATGTACAATGAGATTATTGGATAATAAGATTTTGATATTCCAGGTGGCTATTGCATAAACCTTTATAGTTAAAAACCAAACAATATTAACTAATAAAATGCAAATTTCAACAAGTCATAAACAATAAACCACGGAGATCACAGAGGACACAGAGAGTGAAATCAAATCCAAGCTCTGTGTATCTCTGTG
>JAUWTY010000037.1 GCA_030614485.1 Methanosarcinales archaeon
AGTTTTGCCTGTACCCGGAGAACCTATGCACTGCACATTGACAGGTCTGCCACCGCGCAGGGCAGGTTTTACGCAGTACATGAGGGTCTGCATCTGGGTGTCACGGTGGGCGAAGTACTCGGGTATGTGGTCCAGTTCGAACAGGTCCGGGTCTTTGAATATGGTTTCATCCCACATTAAGAGGTCTTTGTTCATGTCATCCACTATTTGTTTTAATCCTGAATGGTACTTTAGTTCATTTTTGAATATTAAAAGGTTGTCAATGGGTCCGGTACGAAACGTATATATTATGATAATATAATTAAGAGAAAGTCTCAGCACGGGCTGGTAGCTTAGACAGGCAGAGCGATGGACTCTTAATCCATCGGCCAGGGGTTCAAATCCCTTCCAGCCCGCCATAATCATTTTTTAAATAGAGACCGTTACATTACATGTTGGTATTATCAAACTAACCACAGATGAACGCCGATAAACGCGGATACGCTGCCTGGAACTCTGCGTTCATCTGCGGTTTTATTAAATTCACCGACACGAATTGTAACGGTCTCATTAAATACAATCAATTATATAGTATGTTTTTTTAAGGTATAGTTCTGGACAGATTTGAAAAAATCAATAGATATGTTTAATTTATAATAATTATAAATGGTATTGTAATGGAAAATATTTGTGAATAAAATTTCAGGAGGTTGTCTGGTATTAATGCGAAAAGCACTGAAAACAAGGCACTCAGAAAAAGTAAAAAAGATATTTCGGTTGCCATATTAAATATAACAAAAAGCGGGGCTAACAAGACCAGGATAGTCTATAAGACTAATCTGAACTTCGTTCTGGCCGATAAATATCTTGATTTTCTACAACATAACGGACTTGTAGAAGCAAAATATGATTCCACTTATTATCAAATTACTGAAAAGGGAAAGGATTATTTGAATAAAATGCAGGATATCAATACCCACGTGTAATTAACATCAGGCTTGTGATATCAATGGACCTGCGTGAAATCCTGCACAAACACAAAGAATCTTTTAGAAAGAAACTGGTGGAGTCCCTCTCCAATCAACATTCCATGCCGACTGGAGAGGTTATGAAGCAGTTCGGCGACAACATAGAAATCCTGGTCACCTCAAGGTACGCACCGCTTGAACAGATAGTAGATGACATTTGCGTCGTCAAAAAACCCGTAGTGCTGAACATCATGCGTGATAGGCAGCGTGAGGATAAGTGCAAGATATGTGAGTCCAACGAGCCCAACATCCAGGCCCTGGACCAGATGCACGGCAATGCCATATCTATATTTGAGATAAGTGAAGACAGTGCAGCAGGTGCCATTTACCATGTGCTGTTCACAGGTGCTCCTGATGAGGACAAGAAACTACCCCTGACCGCAGTAATACATAATTGTGATGTAAAACGGGTTTGGGCAGGCAAGAAAGTGGACGTATCGGTGTATACTGGCCTGATCCACAAAGTACTGGTTTAATCCCCGGGTCCGATATTTTTTTGGAAAATTATTGTGTCCACCCCTACATCCCTGTGATCTTTCAACGTTTGTGTGCACGAGTATCCCAGCTTCCGGTACATCTCATATGCGCCAGGGTTTGTTGACCATGTGGTAACATTGATAGAGGAGATACCTGCATCCTGGAGTTTTTGCGTCAGGACCGCATCCAGTTTTCTGGCAATATCCTGTCCTCTGTGGTTGGGACTCACAGCCAAAAACGATGTATAGGCTTCGCCGATACCATTCCGGTTCTCAAGATATCCCAGGGCACCCACCATTGTGCCGTTTATCTCAGCAATCAAATAATTGGAATCAGTACCTGCGAGGCAGCTGGATATCCTGCCAGGGATACCGCCCGAGCGTGCAGATAATGGTGGAAAGAATTCATGGTCCACCAGTTCCATAAAACGTCTTATTTCCCCAAAATCACTTGCATCGGCCTCTCTTATTTCCATGAGAACCTACATTCGGGTCATATCTTTAAAGTCAATAATGCTTGAAATGGGATGTATGGACACTTCTATTCCACTCTCCTCCACTGCAACCATATTGTTAATACCAGCATACAGGGACACCCCTATCTTACCCGCGTTTACTGGAGCCCTGAGCACCGGGGTGCCGGGTTCACCAACTTCAATAACCCCGTCAATATCAATTCCCTTTGCTTTCTCAAGCACTTCAATGGCATGATCCCTGGCTGACACGGGAATCTCGCGTACATTTGCCAGCAGTTTCCCATTACCCGTTTTCAGGGCTTCCATAACCGATGTCATTCCTTTATTAATAAAAATCTTCATGGGGTCGATGGTGGTCCCATTATACAGGATGATATCTGAAAAATCAACGGGTTTTTCATCAATCACCCGGACCAGCCCGCCGTATTTTGTGTTAACCGGTATACCACTGCGTGCAAGTATCCCGTCAATGGTAATGCTGCATACCGTGGCAATGCCCACTTTGTCCTGGGGTATTTTGATACCCAGGCTGTCCTCTTCAAGTATCTTGGTATATGGGCTTATTGAATACGGACTCTCACTGAAAGCTGTAATGACATCAATGGCCTCATCAAAATCATCCTTATCTATCAATGCAGTATTCACTATCACGCTGCCCTCCCCGGTATTTACATCAATGTTTGTATTATATACCAGTTCGTCAATGGTAGTGATGACAAAACCCACTCTATGCCCGATAAGCCCGTCTTCAAGTTCACGGAGGCCACTTTCAGTGATCACACGGCCCGAGTATCCTTCCCTGGCAGTAAGACCACGCTCATCAAGTATCCTCAGATGATACCTGACCCCTCTTTCCCCTATTTTATATCCTCGCTCCCTCATTTTATCAGCAATAATACGTGCACCAATAGCACCATCACTCTCGCTGATGATACGCAGTATCTCACTCAATTTTCTCTGTACCTGGGGGTCTGTATTGGAAGATATCATGTAGTTTTTTTTACACCTGTTTTACATAATATTGATATAACGCTGGATTTCCCAGTTATGTACCTGTACCCTGTATGCATCCCATTCGGCACGACCCAACCTCAAAAAGTCATTGGAAACATGAGAGCCAAGGGCATTAATTATTACTTTATCCTGTTCCAGTTCGTTTATGGCATCCCTGAGAGTCCCGGGGAGTGAACCAATATTCCGGTCCTTGCGTTCTTCGGCATCCATTTCATATATGTTATCACTCACGGGTTCACCAGGGTCGATTTGGTTCCTGATGCCGTCAAGACCGGCAGTAAGTATGGCTGCAAAAGAGAGGTACGGGTTGCAAGACGGGTCAGGACTGCGCAGTTCTATCCTGGTACTGGAACCCCGGGCTGCAGGTATCCTGATAAGTGAACTCCGGTTTGCGCCGGACCATGAGATATATACCGGGGCTTCATATCCGGGCACCAATCGCTTATATGAATTGACAGTAGGATTGGTTACAGCAGTGATGGCATTAATGTGTTTTAGCACTCCACCAATGAAATATTTCAAGGTATCACTGACACCGTATTTTGCATCCGGATTGTAAAAAGCATTTTTGCCGTCCTTGAATAGGGAAATGTTGGTATGCATGCCACTCCCATTCTCGCCGAACAGGGGTTTTGGCATAAATGTAGCATGAAGCCCCATATTATTAGCAATGGTCCTGGTCACGTATTTGAATGTAAGCACATTATCAGCTGTGGTAAGGGCATCTCCGTATTTGAAATCAATCTCATGCTGGCCTGATGCCACTTCATGATGGGACGCCTCAATCTCGAATCCCATTCCTTCAAGGGCAATGACAATCTCCCTGCGAATATTTTCTGCCAGGTCAACCGGGCCAAAATCGAAATAACCTGCATTATCGTGAGGTATTGTAGTGGCACGCCCCTCTTTTTTTTCGAACAGGAAGAATTCAAGTTCAGGGCCGGTATTCATCTCAAAACCCATGGATGCAGCATCTTCAATTGCCCGTCTTAATACATACCTGGGGTCGCCCTGGAAGTACTCGCCACCGGGCTGCTGCACATCACATATCATCCTGGCTATAGACCCGCTGTTATGCCCCCACGGTAATAGTTGGAAAGTATTCAGGTCCGGTTTTAGCACCATATCAGACTCTTCGATACGGACAAACCCTTCGACTGAAGAGCCATCAAAGGATATTCCCTGGCCCATTGCCTTTTCTATCTGGGATACGGGTATGGCCACATTTTTGACTATGCCCTGGATATCCACAAACTGTAGCCTTACGAACCTAACATCTTTTTCCTTGATTTTTTTAAGAATATCCTCACTTGAAGTCATGATCTCACCTATTATACGAAATATTATGATTATTATAAAATAATGATGTATGATAGATAATTAAAGGTTTGTTTTTGCAATGATGAAATGCATTTTACACTCTGCGCAATACCCCTATCCTGGGTTCGTAACATCTGCCATCTACCATCAATTCCTTTAAGGCATCGTCCACCTGTTCCCCGGTAAGCCCGATTTGTCTGGACTGGTCTGTGAGTTCGGATACAGGTACGCCCCCTCCACTATCAAGACTGCCCAGTAATTCATACACCAGCTCTTTACTGTCAGGTTGTTCTTTCTGGCGAGCGCCATCATCACTGGTCGATGTAGCACTTTCTCCAGCCTGCGATGTATCAATCCCAGCGTCAACCTCTGCCGTCTCCATTTCAGGTTTTACCTTGACATCCCCGGCAATCGGGGGGGATATCCCGTTATCTGTTACAGCTTCAGTTGCCGGCACAGACTCTGTTGATGAGATAGCCTCAGTTGTCGGGATAAACTCTGTTGCTGGGATAACCTCAGTTGTTGGGATGACTTCTGTTGCTGTCCCGGTATCTGCTTTGGACAGGGTATCTGCTGTTACATCCGTCTTTATATCATCAAGTAGTAGTGTCTTCAGGGAATCAATTATTTTGCCGGACAGGGTATTAAGGTATTCATTCAGGTCAGGGTAGTGTTCAATGGCTTTGTTAATACCATCAGCAAGTTCGGCACTGGCACCCGATTGTATCAGCATCTCAGTGAGTTGTGGACCTTTTAATCCTGATTTCAATGCACTCCTCACAAACTTTATCCGCTCAAAGGTCAGCCGGGCAGTTTCCACAATCCACCTGTCCCTTATCTGGCTGTCTGCCGTGTTCAGTTCCTCTGGCCTGACCGACGTGTATATGGTCCCTTCCTCTGGCTCATAGGTCCGGGCCTTGCCCACCACTGCTACGAATGACGGCACTTCCAGTCCTGATATGAACATAGCAGCCTCTGGCTGGTACTGTCCTGCATAGACCATGAAGCCTCCAGTATGGTCAGATACCCGTCCTCTCCACATATCTTCGCCCACACCAATATTTTCAATTTCGGTCAGCACACCTGCAAAGTACAGCCTGTTTATCCTGGCGCCTGTGGGTGTGACCAGGTAATTTGGTGACCTCTCGTCACCTTCATGGAAGAAATGATGTGAATGATTGAACTCGTGTGCAAATACCCGCCAGGCCAATTCCCTTTCAATCATGTGCTGCCTCCCTTACCAGAAAGCATCTGGCCGACCGACTCCATTTCTTTAATCAGGGCTGCAGCTTCAGCAGCGGTATCCATCTCTGTTAAACTGGCATCGTCAGCCACCAGGGTGATGCCGTATTCACCTTTGGTCATATTACCCCGTGCCCGCATGCTCCTGCCCAGCAGTCTGCGGCGCATCTCGTCCTCCACTGCGGATTGGTTCATGGCTGATGCAGCCACTTCCTTGGCTTTGTCAATAGAATAACCTGTGACCTTTTGTGTCAGGTCCGCATTAAGTACAACGGTCAGGGCCCCGGTTCCATCGTCCAGAATGGATTTTATCCGCATATCATACAACCCCTCAACGACCCCGTGCACGCGGCAGGTGTTCTTCTGTATCACCCGGCTGCACTGGGGACAGCGGATGATGAGTCCGGACCCGGGCCTGATGGATATCAGGCTGCCCTCAATAATCGCATCGAACACACCGTCCCGCCCGGTAATACTATCCAGCCTGACAGGTTCAGGATTTAATATTGGGGTAAGGTCATCATTACTGATATCGGTGTCGGATTTGCTTATGGTGGAAAACTCTCCCATATTGATAGTGGGGACTCCGCGCCATGATTTAACATAAGCATTTTTTACTTCCACTGTTACCCCTTTGGCAAGTACGGGGTTGGATTCCCAGGATGTGAATGGGAGTTTGGCAGAATGGTCTGCAGCAGTCCCGGAAATGATAGTCCGTGAGCCGTTCTTGGTATTAATCTCCTTTTGCTGGCATTCTAATATCCTGAATATGGTATGCACGGCAGCGGCACCTTCCGCCAGATCTGCCAAAAGCACTGGTTTGTCAATGTCTACCGTTGCAAGGGAATCCAGGGCAGCACTATCCAATTTTTCTACATTTGACCTGGGACCGAAGTTAACCTCAGGCATACCCTGCCATGTCCTGATATATGCATTGTTGACCTTGACCACGTCACCCATTTCAAGCCCGAAATCCTCCCATGCTGTAAAACTCTTAGCACCGGTCTCGTCTGCCATGGTGCCCATGAAAATCGTACGTTCCTGACCCTTTATGCCCACTACCTTGAGATTGATATCAAGTATCCTGGCAGTAATTTCGATATCGCGCTCTCCCCCGTGCAGGTCAGATAGTCTTTTTACTTCACTGACCCCGTATTTTTTAAGCAGACTCCTCTTTGCCTCTTCAGACGGCACCTTGAACTCAAGGAGTCTTGTCAGTTCTTGCTCTATAATAGCCTGATTTACAGTTGTGCCTGTTGTACCAAGCGCCCTAATTATTTCGTCCACAAGGGGCGCAATTTTCTCATTCATAGGCTGCCTCCTGTATACTTGACAGTCGTCTTATGATAAGGGCACAAAGGATAAAAAAACATCGATACAGATTAGATATATTAACCTAATCAGTTGTGCAATGTATCCTGATAGGGTCAAAGCCTTATCCGACCGTGCCCTGGATTGGCTTGAAACGGTCCCAATTACCAACACCAAGGAAGCATCCCAGGCTGCCAGAGCATTGTGTATCTGGGGCCAGGATGCCGGCAGTCCCCTGAAATGGCTGGAGCAGGCCAGGTCTGGTGACCATTGGGAAGAAGATAACCCGGTGAGGAATACGGCCAGGGCATGTACTGCGCTTATGGAATGCGGCGTATCACGCAGGGAATCAATGGACTGGCTGTTGGAAATGCAATCAGGTAATGGTTCATGGAATGATGATGTGTATGATACCTGTTATTGCCTTATGGCCCTGGGAGCCGCTGGTGAGGTGAGCCGGGCAGGAGTACTATGGCTGCTGGATAACTTCTCAGAGGACTGGAAACACCCAGGTGTCATTGCCCTCATCAATTCCGCGCTGATTCATCAGGACCCAAAGGGCACAGCCGACACAACCAGCCGCAATTCTTCGTGGCTGCTGGCACAGTGTACTGATGGTAACTGGAAATATACGGCTACTTCATGCCTGGTGGTGCAATCCCTGATACTTGACGAGCGCTCCGGGAATGTTGGGCCGTCTGTGGATTGGCTGGTGGACAGACTGGAGGAAAGTGAAGACACTGACTGGAAAGTTTCTGTGGTTTCGCTGGTTTTGATTACCCTTAAGATGTATTATTCACACAACACAGACCAATCATGACAAAAACAGTAATGATAACAGGGACTCACAGCGGTGTGTGCAAAACCACAGTAGCGCTGGGACTGATGGCGCTATTTACACGCAGGGGCAAAGGTATTTTCGATGGCCACGACGGACTTATGGCCTACAATACCCTGGCCAGTTACTTGCATGCTCATCCGGCTGCGGTTTCAATGGAGAAGTTCGTGAACTCCTGCAGGAAGTACAGCCGGTGATGACAGTAACAGTTTAAGTGAATGGAACAAAGGTTATCACCTTAAAATCACATTAACCATTACGACTATTGCGGAAAAAATATGAGCATTGAAAAAACAGAATCTGACCGATTCCTTATAGGGTTATTCGTAACCGGAGTGATATCGGTTTCAATAATACTTTTCATATTCTATGAGTTTGGACTTATACGTGAGTTCTTACTGGTATTCAGTACCCAGTTCCTGTCAGGCAGGGAGTTCGCCATGCTGAATGGCGCCTCCATGGAAATGTCCCTCTATATGATGATACTTGTCAGTTTCATATCTGATATAGGTTCCATGATGATAGGCCTGCCAATTTTCGTAATATTCCACGAAGAGTTGAAGCAATTCCCGCTAATGGCACCGTTCATGAATTTCTCAGAGGTGATCACGTCCAATAAAAGCGGTTTAATGCACAAGTTCGGGCTTGTGGGAATTTTCATGATATGTTTCATCCCGTTCCAGATGACTGGGGGGCTGGCCACTGCATGTTTTGCCAAACTTCTGGGTTTTTCGGTGCGGGAGATAATACCAGTGATTGCCATCGCTTCCGTTATAGCGTCTGTGTTCTGGGCAGTGACCGCCGATACGGTAATGCAATACCTGGGGCCGGTCCAGCACTATATCCCTTACTTCATCGTGCTGGTGGTGGCGTCTATTTTGATCTATAATTTTATGCATTACCGGAACCGGTAACCTCATTCATCCCGCAGGTAAAATAAACGGTTAGCCTCGCGCAGGTCTTCGGGTGTACCTACATCAATGTGGTAGCCGGGAATGTCACTGAACACTACCCTGCGCCCCCGTTCTATCATCACCTTGAAGGCATCGGCCAGCTGGTACTCGTTGTTCACGCCCGGCTCAATATGGCTGATGGCATCAAATATTTCAGCACTCATGATATAGATGCCGGCAGACCCTTTCATGCTGGGTGCATCTTCTGGTTGCGGTTTTTCTATAACATCGGTCACGTCTAACCCATGGTATGC
>JAUWTY010000129.1 GCA_030614485.1 Methanosarcinales archaeon
AATCCGGATATGTATATTTTGCAGGCTGCCTGGCATCATACAGATACCAATCCACTGCAACGGCGACATATAGGATTCTGGAAAAGTTTGGGGTCGGATTGCTTGAGGACGAAAAGTGCTGTGGTTCACCACTGTTCAGGATGGGACTGGACGTATCTGAACTGATTGAACATAATTCCCGGCAGTTCAAGGAAGCAGGTGCACATACCATAATTGTTGGTTGTGCCGGCTGTTATTCGATGTTCATGGAACAATACCAGGGCTTTGATGTATTGCACATTTCAGAGTTTTTGGCTGACAGGCTTGATGAGCTATCTCTGAGTCAACTTGACATTTCGGTAACCTATCATGACCCGTGTCACCTGGGCAGGACGTATGGGATATATGATGCTCCCAGAAAGGTTATTGAAAAGATCTGCACTCTTGTGGAGATGAAAGCTTCAAAGGAGAATGCCAGTTGCTGCGGTGGCGGAGGTGGTGTCAGGATGGGTTATCCGGAACTGTCTGGTTCAATTGCGGAAGAACTGAAAAATAATATTCCTGACGGTGTTGACTATGCGGTTACGTCGTGCCCTTTGTGTTTCAGGAACCTGTCAGATACCGGGATTAATGTGCTTGACCTGGCAGAATTGGTATCGATGGCAATGAAATAGTAAAATTATAAAAATATAGTAATAGTATCAAGCCCAAAACTGAGCTTCATAATCCTCTGATAAGTCACCCAAGTCCATAAGGTTCATTGTCTTACGTACCTTATTCTTTGGTTTGGCGACTTCAATCTCTGGCCCAACAGTTATTTCGTCACATTCCTGCAATCCTTCCAACTTTGAATTCAGGTCTAATCGGCTATGAGCATCACTTTTTTTTGTTGGATTTTCTTCAATGCCAGATGCATAATTATCTACTACTGGTTCGCCCAGGGAATTGCGTTCATTGTCTGGATAATATCCCACATTACAGTATTCATCTTTGGACCGCCAGTCCATGACATACATAGGGCATTTATCACCGATACATGAACCTAAATCTGTTTTTGGGCAAAATGTAGGAAGTGACATGTTATTTAACATTGTACTTAATAGTAAATTAAACTTTTGCCATAATCATGATAATTGTGATATAATTTTCATTTCATTTTATTCTATAATATTTGCAAAAGCAAATTTCGGCTTCACATCAGTTATCTGTACCCTCACGTGCTGTCCTACTTTCGTATTTGGCACAAACACCACAAAATCTCCGACCCTGGCAATGCCATCCCTTTGGTCACCTATTTCCAGAATCTCCACATCATATTCCTGGCCCTTCTTAATCAAGGTTGACAGGAATTTCTTTCCCACCACATATATCTCAGCGCTTTCTTTGCGTGAAGCTCTTGGTGTAAATGAACGTAAATACACGAAATTCTCTTTCGCTTCATCCAGGAAATCTTTGAACATATCACCCTGGAACACCTTGACTACAAAGTTACCTCCTGGTTTCAGTAACTTTTTTGCAATAGCTAATGCAGATTCACTAAGGCCAATAGAGCGGCCATGGTCAAGCTCCCAACTGCCGGTCAGGTTTGGCGCCGCATCGCATATCACTACATCGGCTCCGTGTTCACCTATAATTTCCTCGATTTTTTTCAGGGTAGTGTCACGAGTAATGTCCCCTTTAATGGTCTCCACATCTTCAATGGGCTTTATCTTCTGCAAATCCACACCCACCACACGTCCGCCCGAAAGCTCTTTCGCCATCTGCAGCCAGCCCCCAGGAGCGGCGCCCAGGTCAACTACCGAATCACCAGGTTTGATGACGTTGTGCTTTGTATTGATCTGGTCCAGCTTATACGAGGCTCTGGAACGGTACCCCGCATTCTTTGCTTTGTGGTAAAAATAGTCTTTCTGGTTTCGGGCCATACAAAGAGTTTATTGTTATGGACACCCTTAAACCTCTCCCAGGTGATACGAAATTGTTTATTGAACTTGATGGCTGGATGGCAAAACTCAGATTTTCTGCCAGCCATTTTATACCAGACCATCCAAAATGCGGCCGGTTGCATGGGCATACTTATGCTGTTAGTGTACGCGTGGAAGGTACCCAGGCAGGAGAGTTCATAATAGATTTCATAGAACTAAAAGATATTGTCAAGAATATCTGTGACAGGCTTGACCATAGGATACTGGTAGCTGAAAACGACCCCAGGCTGAAGATAACTGAAGAACAGGGGCACTATACTGTGGAAATTCTAAAAAGCTGCAAGTATTATGTACTGCCTGAAGATGATGTACTGCTGCTGCCCATAAATTCGGTAAGTGCTGAAGACCTGTGTAAGTATTTCATAAAAGAGATATCAGCAGGAATAAAAGGTAATGGATCAGCGGATAATATTACTGACTTGCATGTAAGGGTGGATGAGGGAATCGGACAGGGTGCTGGTTGTAATATGGACCTTTAAAAAATGCGTGGATGATTCGGAGCATTTAAGTATATTATATTTCATTTGAGATTTGGTGTTAATATGGTTGGAATAGCAATTACCAAGGATTCTACGGCACAAGAGTTAGAACCAATAGCTATGGCCATATTTTCTGCAGTAGGATTGCCTGTTACTATGAGAAGCAAGAACAAAAAAGGCATCCGGATTGAAAATAATGCTGTTCTTGATTATGATTATTCAGGGATTTATCTGGAAAGGGCAATTGAGGAAGGCACGATCATACATGGTTTTGCAGATGAAGGTCCTTATAAGGATGTTCCGGTTGTAGTTTCCCCTATCAAAGACAACAACGGAGAGGTTGTCGGCGCAATCGGTGTGGTTAACCTGGCAGGTTTCATAGACCTGACACGACTTTGAGCTACTAATCTTTTTAACATATCCTGGTGTTATTACTATTATGCAGGTGGGTTTTGTATATTCTGAGGATTACCTGGAGCATGATACAGGCATGCATCCAGAGAATGCCGGACGGTTGAGGGCTATAATGAAGGGTCTGGAAGATGCAGACCTAATTGATATGCTCTATCCTGTAAAACCTATAGCTGCTTCCACTGGCCAGATACAGCTTGTCCATACGTCTGAACATATACGCACGGTTAAGGATTTTTCATTGAAAGAGAAAGCCCTGGACGGCGATACACCTACCAACAACCGTTCGTATGAGGTTGCATTGCTAGCCGCAGGCGGTGTTATATCGGCAGTGGATGCAGTCATGGACAGTGTATCTGGCGTGGATAGTGTGTTTGCACTTGTGCGTCCACCAGGCCACCACGCCAAGCCGGACAGGAGTATGGGTTTTTGCCTGTTCAACAATGTGGCAATAGCGGCCCGGTATGCACAAAAGAGGGGATTGGGAAAGGTGCTTATAGTGGACTGGGACGTGCATCACGGCAACGGCACCCAGGAAGCATTCTATGAGGACAGTTCAGTGCTCTATTTTTCCATTCATCAGTATCCCCATTATCCGGGTACGGGCAGAGTGGATGAGATGGGAGTGGGGGAGGGCAGGGGATATAATATCAATGTACCGTTGCCAGGGGGTGCTAACGATGCTGATTACCTGTATGTGTTCAATGAGATTCTGGTACCTGCTGCCCGTAAGTTCAGGCCTGACATCATTCTGGTGAGTGCAGGGCAGGACGGGCACAAGGACGACCCCCTGGCAGGTATGAACCTGACCTCTGCCGGTTTTGGACAGATGACCGGGGTGGTGCGGTCGCTGGCAGAGGAGCTTTGTGGCGGGAAACTTGTGCTTTCACTGGAAGGGGGGTATGATTATGGTGCATTATCAGATTCAATAGTCATGATATTCAGGGCCCTTATGGGTGAAATTTATGATGTTCCGGAAATGGGAGATGTATCAAATAATACGCGCCAGTTGGTAAAGAAAGTTATTAATCTACATTCTGGTGGAAAAATCCTGTAAGGAATTCCCTGAAACTTTGATAATCGACTTCAAGTAATTCCCTGCCATGCAGCACCTTGAAGCCAGATTTGATATTCTCGCCTACGTGTTTGCCCAATC
>JAUWTY010000089.1 GCA_030614485.1 Methanosarcinales archaeon
TTCGCTTCCAGGGCAGATGTAAGGGCTTGTGAAACCTGTGATTTGAATTGTAGAAACATGGTCATCAGCGTATTGGTATTTAAGGGGATGTAGATAGATGGCTATCTACATAATTGTTTCTTTGCGATGACCTATTTTTTGGTTCTAAGTGTCAGGAATGCAAGGACAAGCAGCATGAATGCAGGCAACATTCCCGGGGCTGGCAATTCACCCATGCCTGGGAAGAGTTCATCCTTTTCCGGCGTATCTACCGGTCTGTCCTGAGTCTCCTGCACTACCGGAACTGATTCATCACCTTCTACCGTTATCTGGAAAGTGACGGTGGGTTTTTCAAGGAGATAGAAATTGTAAATCCCTGGTTCATTAAGTTGGATGCGAGTGCGCTGCCTGAAGGACATGTAAGTTTCTTTACTGGTTCCATTATTAAATAAGTTCTTATCACATATTACGGTGAACCAGCGTCGATTCCTGTCATTATTAAAGAATGAGATGTTCTGGCCCTGTTGGAAGGTAGTGCTGGGGGTTTCGGGATTTAAAAAAAATCCTTCGGTGGGTTCCTCCTCTACGGGCACATTTATCTGGATGACCGGGTCCATAGCCAAGACCGGGTGGATGATTGCCAGGAGTATCAGTATAGTTATGGTTTTTTTCAGCATATATATCACCATTAAGTAATTTCATACATAATTTAATAATTGTTTTTCGTTCCAGACTTTCAATAATTCAGTCAATTCTTTTATTCCTTACTATCAGGATAGCGAGAATAAGCATCATTAATGTAGCAGGTGTGCCAAAACCGGGTATACCTTTAATGGCTGCCCATGGGTTATTTTCCTCTACAACTTCCTGTTCCTGGGGAGGGGACTGGGTTGCTTGAAGCTCATTGTTAGAATTGTAATCTACAGCCGTTAACTGAACTGTAACTGTCGGTTTTTCTTCCAAATAGAAATTATAAGTTCCCGGCTCATCAAATTGTAAGGATAGACTTCTTCTGAATGTCAGGATGGTTGGAGGAAAAAGGTTTTCTTCACTGACCAAGGTAAATGGTCTTCTGTGCAAATCCTCGTTTTTAAATGTTATAGTCTGCCCTTGTTCTACTGTGTTTTCAAGTGGATATATCAGGACAAAACCTTCGGTTTGGTTCTCCAGTGTTCCGGGTCTGATATAGATAAATGAATCCGAGGCTGCAACAGGCTGTATTATTGCTATAAAAGCCAAGATGACAGTTATTATTTTTTGCATAGTAATCCTCAACACATATGTAGATATATTTAGCCATGTTGTAGTATAAATATTGCTCCCCCACCATTACCGCTGATAAGTGTGTCCCAGTCGTTTTTAGAAAAATATATACGCAATCATTTCAATAATCATTGAAATAAGACACAACCCGATATTTGGTGCAAATAAATGTTAGACGAGAAGAAATTAGGATTCTTTGAGAAATATCTCACAATATGGATCATTGTCTGTATCACTGCAGGTCTTTTATTGGGCAAGACATTTCCAGCAGTGGCAACTTCTATCAATTCAATGCAATTATACAGTGTATCCCTGCCCATTGCAGTTCTGCTGTTCTTTATGATTTTTCCCATCATGGTGCAAATTGATTTTAAACAAGTCATTAAAGCTGGTAAAACCCCAAAACCTGTTTTATTAACTTTGTTTGTGAACTGGGGGATAAAGCCCTTTACAATGCTTTTTTTTGCTTGGGTTTTTATGAAAGTGGTATTCACTCCATTCTTACCAGATACCGTTACACCTACGTTGATGGGAGATATGGACCTGCCGTCGCAATACTTTGCCGGAATGGTATTATTGGGCATTGCTCCTTGTACGGCTATGGTGCTCGTGTGGAGTTATCTGGCAAAAAGTAACCAGGGTCATACACTGGTCATGGTTGCCATCAACAGTCTGGCCATGTTAATATTATATGCACCCATGGCACGATGGCTATTGGGAATTGGTGAAATTGTAGTGCCTTGGCAAACCATAGCCCTGTCAGTGGGATTATATGTGGGTGTGCCGTTGGTGGCAGGCTACTTTTCCAGAAAAGATCTGCTTATGAGAAAAGGTGCCGATTGGTTTGAGAATACATTTTCCCCGGTGATGCACAATATTGCTATTTTGGCATTGCTGATAACCCTGATCACACTGTTTAGTCTTCAGGGTGACGTGATTATTAAGGAACCCTTAGTCATATTGATGATAGCGGTACCGTTGTTGATCCAGGTGTTTTTCATCTTTATCCTTGGTTACGGCATATCAAGATTAATTGGCCTGTCATATGAAGATGCAGCGCCTACAGCGCTGATAGGTGCGAGTAATCATTTTGAAGTAGCAATTGCTGTATCCATCATGCTTTTTGGTCTTAACTCAGGTGCTGCATTGGCAACAGTAGTTGGAGTTCTGATTGAAGTACCGGTAATGCTGGCACTTGTAAAGATATGCCTTAAGTCCAGGAATTTATTTAATTGACATAGATGGGGAAGTCATGGTTAAATTGATAATCGATGAAGCGAAATGTAACGGCTGCGGTGATTGTGTAAAAGTGTGCAAGAGCCGGAGTTTGGAGATCCATGATGGTGTATGCATTGCAACCAGGCCGGATGAATGTAAACTATGTATGCTGTGTAAGGTTACCTGCCCCAACGGGGCTATTGAGATAGAGGTATGAACTTATGGACAAAGAGGAAGGATGCAGTTGTTTTAATGCTGCCCTTGTGGACTATACCCTGAAGAAAAAGAAGAGCAGCCTGCACGATGCCACCTGTCCGTTGTGCCACAAGACATTTACCACAAATAGGGAGGGAGAAGAGGTGGTATGTTTCGACTGCCGAAAAGGTCTCAAACATAAGGTCGAGGTGCTGGGTATAGGTGGCAAGCAGTACAATGACACCTTGAATGTAGTAGTACAGGCTGTGTTGGGGACTGAGTTCAGGGTCATACCTGTAACAGATATTGAGACTATAATGACCTACGAGGTGGCCGTTACCCCTGCCATGGTGGTTGACGGAAAGGTGATGTGTGAGGGCAGAGTGCCCGAATATGATGAGATATGTGAATGGATAGGTAAACGGACAGGTAAGCAAAGTGATGCAAAATGAAGATTGAAATACTTGGGACCGGTTGTGCAAAATGTAAAAAGGTCACTAATAATGTTAAGCGGGCAGTGGAGGAACTGGGGCTGGACATTGAGGTGGAGAAGGTCGAGGATATCAACCGGATTCTTGACTATGGTGTGATGATGACGCCCGCAGTCGTAATAGACAGCGAGGTAAAGGTTGCCGGTAAAATCCCTGATGTCAAGCAGATTAAGCAGTGGATTACCGGATAACCGGATTGCTAAATTACTGAATAACTCAAAGTATCTTCATGTAGTTAGCATTCGTGTGCCTTTATCCCCATTTATCCAGTGCTGCTTTCAATTCACTGTGGGTCTTTGCATATTCCTCAAGCGATATTCCATCAAGTGATGCATCAACTGCCTGCCTGCAGGCCGCAGCACCCGCTGCTGTCCCCATAGGATGGGCATGTATCCCGCCGCCGAACTGCATGATAGCATCTTTACCGAAAATCTGTGCCAGCTCTGGCACCATTGTAGGTTCCAGCCCACCCGATGCCACTGGGAACACAGGCTTGATCTTGCTCCAATCCTGCTCAAGTGTGTTCAAATCATGGTTCGCAGGAACATTTTTCATCACACATTCATCCCTGAGAGCCAGCACTTCGTTCCTTTCCCCGTGCATCTTTCCTACCACTGTGCCTATATGCAGTTGGTCAAGTCCGATCAGGCGTACCAGTTTTGCTATCACCAGCATACTGACACCGTGCCTGGGATTGCGGGTAAGTGCCGAATGCATGCATCGGTGGGCATGGAGTACCAGATTCAGGTCTTCATTATGATCCCGCAGGGACTGTAGAGCGCTCCAGCCAACAGTAATGATATCAATCATGGCATATTCGCCGCCAAGATCCTTGATAATCTCAGCTCTTTTTAGCATCTCCTCACAGGTGGGTGCGGTTATATTACACATATACATCTTGCGCTCACCGGTTTCGGCTTCTGCCTTCTCGCTTCCCTTTAATGTGAGTTCCGCCCTGCTCCGGAACCTGTTGAACTTCTGGTCAGTCAGGTTCTCATCGTCTTTTACCAGGTCGCAGCCACCTGCAAATGCATTATATGCCACCTCTGCATGTTGCTCAGATGTAAGTCCCACCTTTGGCTTGACAATGGTACCTACCAGTGGTCTGTCTGTCACTCCCAGCAGGTCCTTGACACCTTGCATCCCGAATTTCGGTCCATGGAATGACTGGATAACATCTTCAGGGAAAGTAATATCCATAAGTCGGAGATTATCCAGCAGTTTCATACTGAATATGTTTCCTGCTATGGCACTCAGTATTTGCGGGACAGAATTTAGCTCAAACAGATCCTGCGTGTACGCAACCCTTACAGTTTGCTGTTTTTCATCAGTAAATATAACATGGGGTTTCAGTTCCTCAGCCAACTGTGGACTAAGAGTAGAGATGTCACTCCAGGTATCAATGGAACTCTCACCTGCCATGTGGGTGCAGGCATCTTCAAAGGCCATTCCTTGCGTCGGTTCGATATGATATTCACAGACAAAATCCCGTTTTGTAGGTTTGTATCCCAGGTCGATGTAATCTTTTAACATTGAATTTGCTCCTTAATAAATAAGATATTAGTTAATGCTTAGCTTCTAAAATAAAGTTTGTGAATCCTGTAATGACTGCTCTGCCATATCCTTTCTATGGTCTGCCAGTTTCCTTTCCAGCTCTTTATTCCCGGTGGCAATTATCTGGGCCGCCAATATGGCAGCATTCTCGCCTCGTCCTATCCCCACACATGCAACAGGGATGCCTCCTGGCATCTGTGCGATGGATAGTAGAGCATCTATCCCATCCAATGCAGCTTTTACCGGGACCCCGATAACCGGCCTTGTTGTGTGGGATGCCACCACGCCCGGAAGGTGGGCAGCCAGTCCTGCGATAGCGATAAAGACCTTTACACCTGATTCATGAGCGTTGTTGATTATTTCAATGACCCTTGCAGGTGCCCTGTGCGCTGATGCTACATTCACATCGTAATTTATATCGAATCGATTAAAAATTTCAATTGCTTTTTTTGCGATATCCGCATCTGATTTGCTACCAAGTATTATTGATACATCGGTCATTGATTTACCTCACTTATACTTTTATGAGAATGTATAACAATTAATTTAAACATTTTGTATCGGCTCATCTG
>JAUWTY010000164.1 GCA_030614485.1 Methanosarcinales archaeon
AGCGTCCGGTATTCAATAACATACCAATCCTCACCATCCTCATGTACGTCAAAGGTATATGAGATTTCAGCCGTAGAAGCAGGGAGAAATAACAGCAGTACTAAAAAAACAAATGAAAATATCCACATAGGCGTTTTTCCTGACATATTGATATATATACTCTTAATAATGTATTATCTTTTCTATTTCAGAGGAGTGGGAGCAACCTGGCGTTTGTGAATATTTCGCTCAATCCGAGCAAGCATCCCTGAAATTACCACTTCATCTATTCCATACCGGTTCACCACGAATTCAAGGGATTCTTTTTGGTCCAGCAATGCAACCAGTGCATTATCAATCTCTTCATAGGTCAGGCCCAGTTCCTTTTCATCTGTCTGCCCGGGCCACAATCCCGCAGTAGGCGGTTTGTCTATGATATGCCTGGGCACATCCAGATATCTTGCCAGTTCCCTGACCTGGGTCTTGAAAAGATTACCCAGCGGTTCAATATCCACACCACCGTCACCGTATTTAGTGAAATAACCCAGTAGCAGTTCTGTCCTGTTACCTGTACCCACCACAATACGGTTCATCATATTAGCATAGTAATACAGGGTACACATCCTGATCCTGGCCTTCAGGTTACCCATTGACATCCGGTCATCTTCCACAAATTCAGGTATGGAGATGGTAAATGAATTAAGTGTTTCAGATATATCCACCACTGAAAATTCGATATTCAGGATATTTGCCACTTCGGTGGCATCAAGCACATCTTCAGGAGGTGTCAGGCTCATCTCAGGCATGATTATTGCAAGCACATTCTCCCTGCCCAGTGCCCTCACAGCCAGGTACGTGGTTACAGCTGAATCTATGCCGCCACTAAGTCCGATAACCGCGCCCTTGGTGCCGGATTTTTTCACATAAGCCTTGATGAAATTGGTGATTTTCTTTGTAGCTTCCTCTGGGTCAAAATCTGGCATAGTATTCATAAAACACAATAACCATCAATGAACATAATATTTACTGCAAAGAATACAGGTGAGATGGCGTACTAATGAACTCAGTCCAGTTCTATTATCATCGCAATTTCATCACAGTCAGGGAAACGGGGGCAATTCACGCACATGCTCCATAATTTATGTGGAAGTGTGGACTTATCCACTACATTGAATCCATGATGCTCGAAAAACTCCTGGGCATAAGTAAGTGTAACCAGATGCTTGATTCCAAGTTCTGGTGCTTCCTTCAGGCATGCTTCAATTATCCTGGAACCATGCCCCTTTCTTGTTTCAGCAGTGGACACTGCCAGGGACAAAATCTCCCCGTACTCTTCCCAGGTCACATGCAGGGCACCACAGGCAATAATCCTGTCCTCTTTTTCGATTACAAAAAAGTCCCTGATATTTTCATATAATTCACCGATGGCACGGGGCAGCATGACCTCCTGCTGAGCATAAACATTGATAAGTTGCCTAATCTGTGCAACATCCCCAACCCTGGCTTTTCTGAGCAAAATTTATCAAACCACCTATAATTGAACCTTACTTGTATTGTTCTAAAACTAATTGTCCTTTTCTACATGGTATTTAACATTCTCAGCATACTGGCGCACATCATTTTCCAGTTTTTGCTCAATAAAGGATAACATGGACAACAAAAACAGACTTTTCGGTTCCAGTTTTAATTTGTAAGACACAATAGTACTGGAATTAGTATTCTCCCTGAGATCAATCTCCCCGCTCATTTTTATGCCCTTTGCCTTACCTTCCCATTTTCCATGACATGGTGGGTCCACTTCTACGGTTGTACTGTTCATCTCAATCCTTTTTATCAACGGGCCAATCTGGAATTCCATTATCCAAAGGTTTGTATTTGGGCCCGTGACCTTACAGACCAGCAGTCCTGGAATGCAATGAGTAGACATCTCAGGGTCAGCCATTAATCCCCATACTGATTCTATGGGCGCTTTAACTTCAAACTCGATTTGTGATTGCGGCATGTAAATACACAACTAAATATTTCCAACTAACTATACCAATAATACACAATACTCAATCCACTATAATAGATTGTCTGCCAGGGAGGGCGCTTGCAGCTTTCTTCTCTTTTGAGTCCTCTTCCCTGGATATTTCTATGGCACAATTGAAATTGGATTCTAATATCGAAACAGCATTGTTCAGGAAATCAAATTCCGCCTGTGCATCCACTTCAATGGATGGTGCCAGGGAAGGGTCATCCAGGTATTTACCCAGTATCACGTTCACCTGTTTACCATATCGTTTCAGGTCTGTGGACATCAGGGCTTTCATTATCTGCCCCCTATCCTTTGTCTTGGCGAACTCCTGCCTGAAAACGGCTGCAAGCTCGAATTTCCATTCGGCTGCAACAATAATGTGTATCGTCTCAGGAGAAGTAATGTGTGCCACCTTAAGTATCTCCTTTATGTCATCATCCAGGTCGCCAAGCATATTCCACTTGTGGGATTCTGATTCATTGACCACCGCCTCATCACATTTGGGCCAGCCGGCCTGGCAGATGAAACCATCATTCCCGGTAGATTCCCAGACTTCCTCACACAGATGGGGTGTTATCGGGCTTAACAGCAGCACAATAGCCCTTCTGGCATTGTCATATATCTCACTATTAACGGCAGACTGGCCGTAATCATATATCCCGTCCACCAGTGTCATTACATTTGTGAGAACGTCCTTGAGTTTCAAATCCTCAAAGGCGCCGGTGGCTTCCTTTATGGTCCTGTGTGTTAGGAAACGGATGTAGCTGTCACTGGCATCTACACCACTTTTCAGGGAAGCAGGAGGTTCTACCAGCAGGCGGTATGTCTTATCAAGGAACTTATACACACTCTCAATCCCTGAATCAGACCATTCCAGTTCACGCTCAGGATTTGAACCGAACAGGATGAAGAACCTTGAAGTATCTGCCCCGTATTTATCCATTAATATCTGGGGGTCAACCACATTACCCAGGCTCTTTGACATTTTGGCGCTCTTCATGGCATATTTGCTGCTACATGTACAGCATGAATGTTCCTCGAATTCACCGGGA
>JAUWTY010000068.1 GCA_030614485.1 Methanosarcinales archaeon
GATTCATCTTGACTACAGGACAATCATCCATGCATGCTCCGCACTGGTAACACCTTTCAAGCATATCAAAGTCAAAGTTATTTCTCACTTCTTCCAGATGTGCAGATCTCTGCTCCCATTTTTCTAAAAATGGTGTGGTATCGACCCTGTGCATTTTCATGCCCATCTCTTCAGGTGAAAAACCAAAACAAAGTCCCAGCAGTTCAGTTAAATAGATGACAGGCATGTCGATATGTTCGCCGCTTTTTTGCATCAGGTATTGCTTGCTGTCATACTGATTAAAGCATGCAGGACATGCCGTGGTCATTCCATCAGCTATCTGCTGGGTCTCCAGCAGTTTCTCTCTGGACATGGCAATAGCAGCATCGGATTCACCGACCGAGTTCAGGTCATTCCCGCAACACATCATCTTGGTTGAATAATCTACACTCCGGGCACCAGTGGCTTCCACCAGTACATCGAACTTACTGGGGCGGTTGGGGTCATCAAAGTGGATAGCACTGCTCGGCCGCACCATATGGCAGCCATAATGTACTGCCACTTTCATTCCAGTGAGGGGTTTTACAACCTTTTTCTTGATCTCTGCAGCTGTAACATCGTCATGAAGTACCTGCACAATGTGTTTTACCTTAACCTTACCAGTATATTCCAGGCCGACTCGTCCCAGTTCCTGGTTCACGGAATCACGCAGATTAAGGTCCATGTCCAGGTCAGTGATCACTGACTTAAAACTGCTAAAACAGCCATTACAAGGGGTGAGGATATCCAATCCTGCTGCTTCTGCCAGTGCCAGGTTGCGCGCACCTGTTACATACCAGGTTTTGCTACCTATGACCTTGGCTATGGATTTGGTAGGGCAACACGTGGTGCCTTCCAGGTCGGTTGTATGTATACCAAGCTCAGAGAGTACCATTCTGATGGATTTCTCCATGAATGGAAATCGAGCAGGTATAGTACAACCAAGAAACATCGCATAATGAAACATTAAATTAAGCTCCTAAATTTCTGTGAATGTTGACGCTAGTAGGTAGGTCACTAATGATGTGCCAATATATAAAGTTAACTGTAATAATATACAATACGTCCGTGAAGTCAATCTCGAACAGGGAATCCCATTTTATTTTGCACATCCGGATGGTCTCTTGGGCCAGGAGCAGATGAAATGGGAAAAAGAAGAGGTTCATTTTGACTTCTTAGACGCCTGGTCTGCAAACACATTCAAGAGATTCATAAGCTTCTCGTACTGGGCAGTTTCTATATGGGAATACCGTATGGGTTTCTTGTGTGACCGAGTTTCCTTCTTCAAGGTATTGAACAGGAGTTTGGAACGCCCGGTAAGTTTCTCATCAGTAGTGCCTTCGATAAGCATGATACCGCTGGCCCCGTTCTCCAGAACATTGTTAGCCAGCCTGGCATTGACAATATGGATGCTGGGTACCTGCACAAACCTGATAAGGGGTGAGTATTCCTTCCGGTTCACGCCTGCCAGGTCTGCAGCCGCATATGCAGCCTGGTCAATGAACACAATAACACCCGGACCAGCCGCAAGTATGCCTTCAACCTGGGATCTTAGCTGGTCATACCGGTAATTCTGTATCTCAATTGCACCTGATGGACAAACTGCAGCACATATGCCGCAACCGGTACATGAAAGAGCTTCCAGTACTGGTATGCCATCACCGGATAATGCGTCGTAAGGACATTCACTGATACAAGTTCCACATTGCTGGCAGGCATCTGATATCACTGGTTTTTCAGGGGAAATGCTGATGTCTCCTTTACCCAGGAACTGCCCTACCTTATGGGCTGCACTGATGCCCTCGGTCACTGAATCATGGATGTCCTTAGGACCCACCGCACAGCCTGCAACATACACGCTGGGATTAAGGGAACTGACCGGATCGATCTTAACATGCTTCTCTTCGATAAAGCCATCATCTCCCTGCGGGATGTTCAACATCCTGCTCAACTTGTCTGCTCCTTCGGCAGCTTCCAGGGACGGACACAGCACTACCATATCAAAAGTGTCTGACTCCTTTGACTGCAGCAGCGTATCCTCATAGTTCAGTAGAAGTCCATCATCAGTAGGGTCGATCCTGGCTACCCTCCCCCTTATGAAATGAACACCTTTCTCCTGCGTGTGCTCGTACATCTCTTCCATCCGCCGTCCGGCCGAGCGCATATCGATATAAAATATGGTCACATCTGCGTTCTTGTTCATCTTCTTGACGAGCTGTGCCTGTTTCTGGCCGTACAGGCAGCACACCTTGCTGCAGTGTTTGTTGTACTTGTTAAAGTCCCGGCTGCCCACGCACATAATGAAAGCTACTTTCTCGGGCATATTGCCATCAGATTTCATTAGACGCATCCCGGTCTTGCTCTTGGCAGACAGCATATCCTCAAATTCGATAGCTGTGATCACATCCGGATGCCAGTAGTTATATTCCTCAATCCTGGCCGGATCAAAAGATTTGAAACCGGTGGCCATGACCACACTTCCCACATTAATATCAATATCCTGCCCTTCATCTTCCAGATTTATGGCATCGGTAGGGCAGGCTTTAATGCAGGCTTTACAGTCGATACATTTCTCCATATCAATGATATATACCTGGGGAATAGCCTGGGCAAAGGGCAGGTAGATGGCATCCTCGCTGCATTTTGCAGCACAGCGACCACATGAAGTACACAGTTCAATATCCACATATCTGGGTCTTTGCCTTAGCGTGATATTGTAATCTCCCACATTTCCTTCCACACTCTCAACTTCAGTTGAAGTAAGCATGGTAATGTTCGGATGGTTATGGACAGCCACCATCTTAGGTGTTAGAATACATTGTGAGCAATCAAACGTGGGGAATGTCTTGGACAGCCCTATCATGTGGCCGCCTATAAAAGGCTCTTTTTCTGCCAGGATGACCTCATGGTCGTCCGCCAGTTCCAGGGCGGTAGTGATACCTGCAATACCTCCCCCCACGACCAGTACCTTGTCAACAAGGTCCTTTTTTATCGCATCCAGCGGCTCCAGTTTACCCATTCGGTTCACAGCGCCCAGCATCAACCCCCTTGCCTTGCGGGTTGCTTCTACTTCATCCGGGTGCACCCAGCTGCACTGTTCCCTCACATTGGTAATCTCAAGCATCAACGGATTGAGACCAGCCTTTGCAGCCATGGACCTGAACGTATCAAGATGCAATTTTGGTGAACATGAGCCAATAGCCACACTATCCACTTTACCGTCCAATATATCCTGTTTTATCTGACCCTGTCCGGCACTGCTGCATAAGTAGTCCTGGATATTGACCTCAGATACGCCTGGCAATGCCGCCACTTCATCAGCAATGGACTGGACATCCACCACGTCACCGATATTGCCGCCACACCTGCACAGGTACACACCTGTTTTTTCGCTCATACCTTCGCCTCCAGTATATTTCCGGCTTTTATGAAATTCATGTCAAGACCGATATCTTCTGGTGAATAACCCATTGCCAGTGCCAAGAGTTGCATGTAATGCAGTACAGGAATGGCATATTCATTGCCGTTTTTTTCTTTCACCTCGATCTGCCCGTAGTCCAGCTGTAAATGGCAGAATGGACATGCGTTCACAATCACATCGGCACCAGCTTCTGTGATTTTCTTGAATTTATGTTCAGCCATATCCAGGGACTTGTCAAGCAAAGCCGAGCGCACCCCGCCACCGGCACCGCAACAGGCCATCTTATCAGCATAATCTACACTTGTAGCCCCGGTTGCTTCCACAAGTTCATCAAAAAACGTGGGTTTTTCCACAGAACCAAAACCCCTCTCCTTTGATGGTTTGATCAAATGACATCCGTAATGAACAGCTACTTTCAGGTCCAGGGGCTGCGTCACTTTATCCCTGACCCCTTCAACTCCCAATTCCTCATAAAAGAACTCTACGATATGCCTGACATCTGAAGTCCCTTTGAATTCCATGTCAATGCCCGCAAGGTGCTTGTTGGTTGCTTTTGCCAGTTTAGGGTCATTCTTCATTTCATGGTTTGCATCACTTAACGAGCCGTAGCAGCCGTTGCATACGGTGAGCACATCCCGATCCATTGCTTCCGATAATGCGATGTTCCTGGTTGCAAGTGCCAGCCATGAGGCCTTGTCAAAACTCCTGAACACTCCGGGAGCCGGGCAGCAGGATGCGCCATTCAGGTCAGACCAGTCGATACCCAGCTTATCCAGCACAAGTTTGGTAGCCTTCTCAATGCCCGGATATCGATTGGGCACAATGCATCCTAAAAAGATGGATAAGTTTTTCATTTTGAGTCCTCCTCAGCTATAAGTTCCACGAATCCAGTAGATTCAAGCAATTTCTTCACCTGTTCTAAAGCTTCAGGGAATTTGTGCACATTCGCAGGTAACTCGTCCAGACCGAGCTGTAGCCTTTTTGTTATTGAATCATCATTAATGGGAACGGCATGCCCTTTGGAGATAACCATCTGAGAGACCTTGCGGTGTTCGGGCAGCATGATGCCATTTCGCACTGCTTCGGTCCGTAAGCCCAGAATGGCATCCACTATTTTGATGCCACGTGGGCAGCGTTCCTGGCAGGTATAGCATGTGGTGCACATCCACAGGTCATCGTCATTTAATACATCCTTGTCCCGACGGGCCGACTGCACAATACGACGGGTATTCAGACTTGTGTAAGTACCAGAGGGACAACTGCCCGTGCAAGTACCGCACTGCATACAGGTCTGTATGCTAAATCCCATATCTTCTAAAAGCTGTGAAGGTTTGGTCATTGTTTCACCTTGATAATTTATAGGGGTTAATTTTTATAACAGATAATAGGTTGGGCTTCTCCTATCTGCCATTATTAATATATAAAGATTGAGGTCAGGTCAAAAAAGAAATATTATCACAGTATTGATAGAGTAGATGACCCGGGAAGAGAATCCTGCAGGAGACAAAGAGTAATCTATGCCTTATACATATTCACCAAATATGTACAGGGACAAAGATCTTTTGGCAACCTTGTGGCTCACCTGCTTCTCAACCCGGGGCAAATGTACCTGTATACCACAATCGTGAAAATAGTATACAGATGTCACAATCCCGGCATTAATACTACCCTATCGGATAATGGCCTGCGTATCAGGCAATGACCTATCGGGTGATCACTACCCGGGATTGATGACATTGAATGGTTGAATTTTTTACTTCTTACAAGACACTCAGGTATTTATTCATCTCATAGGGTGTTACCTGTATCCTGTAATCATCCCATTCCCTGTTCTTGATCTCGAGGAACCTGTCAAAGATATGGTCACCCAGAGCCTTGCGGACGAGTTCGCTCTGCTCTGTAATATCGATAGCTTCTTTCAGGTTGGATGGAAGTGATTTGATGCCGGCACTCTTCATCTCAGCCTTGTTCATTGCAAAGATGTTCTTCTCTACCGGGTCTTCAAGTTCATATCCTTTCTCGATGCCCTCAAGACCAGCAGCCAGCATTACAGAGAATGCCAGGTATGGGTTGCATGCAGGGTCCGGACAGCGCAGTTCCATTCTTGTTGCCAGTTCCTTACCTGGTTTGTACATTGGTACCCGTATAAGGGCGCTGCGGTTCCGATTTGCCCATGCCACATAGACAGGAGCCTCATATCCGGGCACCAGGCGCTTGTAACTGTTCACAGTCTGGGCCAGTACGGAACACATTTCATTGGAGTATTTCAGGATGCCTGCAATATAATTTTTACCGATCTTTGAAATGTTGTACTTTTCATTGGCATCGTAAAATGCATTGGAACTTCCCTTGAAAAGGCTCTGGTGGATGTGCATACCACTACCATTCTCACCAAAGATGGGTTTCGGCATGAATGTAGCATACAAACCTTCTTTTTGTGCGACTTCCTTGACCACCAGCCTGTAGGTCATGGTATCATCTGCCATTTTCAATGCTTCATTGTACCTGAGGTCAATCTCGTGCTGGCTTGGTGCAACTTCATGATGGCTGTACTCGACTTTAATGCCCATGTTCTCCAGTGCGAACACGGTCTCCCTGCGAAGGTCAGTTGCAAGGTCAAGGGGTGTTAGGTCGAAGTAACCGCCTTTGTCGATTATTTCAGGACTGTCACTGGATTTAAAATAGAAATATTCCAGTTCAGGACCTACATAGAAAGTATATCCTTTATCTTCAGCACGCTTCAAGTTGCGCTTGAGCACATACCTGGGGTCGCCCTCAAAGGGACTGCCATCCGGGTTTAAGACATCCACGAACATCCTT
>JAUWTY010000105.1 GCA_030614485.1 Methanosarcinales archaeon
GCGAGATGATGGATATGGGCATCCAGATATCCGGCGGTCAGTCTCACCTGAAAGGCAAGATTTTCAGGATAGGCAGTATGGGTAATTTCACTGCTACTGATATGGTCACTACTATTTCTGTACTGGAACTTGTACTGGCAAAACACGGTCTGGCGGACAACATTGGCGCAGGTGTGGAAGCAGCAAGCAAAGAACTGGACAAGATTTAAATTAACAGTTTCATCTGGAGATAAGTATGGTCACGGTAGGCATTGCTGATACCACTTTTGCGAGGTATGATATGGGAGGTGCAGCCATTGATGAGCTGCGCAACAACGCCTCGGTGAGAATCGAGCGATATACGGTACCTGGTATCAAGGATTTGCCTGTGGCCTGTAAGAAATTGATAGAGGAGCAGGGTTGCGATATAGTCATGGCGCTGGGTATGCCCGGTGCAGACCCGAAGGATAAGATATGTGCCCACGAGGCATCCCAGGGTATCATTCAGGCGCAGCTGATGACCAATATCCACATAATCGAGGTGTTCGTACATGAAGACGAGGCCCGGGATGACAAAACCCTTGCATGGCTGATGGAGCAGCGCTCACGGGAACATGCCCTAAACGTGGTCAAACTCATGTTCCGTCCCCGGGATCTGGAACGCGAGGCCGGTACCGGGCAGCGGCAGGGTTATGAGGATGTGGGGCCTGCGGGTCAATAGAACATATTAAAATTTATACTATTATGGATATAGAACAATCAGGAGATTATGGTTATGAGTGACATTAAACTGGGATTTGTAATAGCAGAGTTCAACAGGGACCTTACCTACACGATGGAGATGCTGGGCAGGGAGCATGCAGAGTTTTTAGGGGCCACTGTGGAGCAAACCATCATGGTACCCGGTGTATATGATATGCCGTTGGCTATCAAGAAAATGGTGAGCGACCCCAACATCGATGCAGTGGTCACTATCGGTTGCGTCATCGAGGGACAGACCAAGCATGATGAGATTGTGGTGCAACATGCTACCCGGAAGATAACCGACCTGGCATTGGAATACGATAAACCGGTGACACTGGGTATATCTGGTCCTGGCATGAGCAGACTTGATGCCCACAAGCGGGTGGACTATGCTAAACGTGCAGTAGAAGCTGCTGTTAAGATGGTGCAAAGATTAAAATAATATATTGGTCCAGAGGGGAATCATGGTATCAAAACGCCTGAAGAATATTGAGGAATCAGCAACCCTCAGGATGACGAACCTTGCCAATGATCTCAAGCGCGAGGGGCATGATGTTATCAGTTTCAGCCTGGGTGAACCTGATTTTGACACACCTAAGAACATTACCGATGCAGCAGTGGAATCGCTGCGAAGAGGTGATACCCACTATTCCGCTTCTACCGGCATACCTGAATTGCGGCTTGCTATTGCCGAGAAACTGAACGAAGAGAACAATTTGAATATTGAGCCGGCCCACGTTATCGTGACACCGGGTGCCAAGCAGGCTGTGTTCGAGGCCATACTGGCGGTGCTGGATGAGGGAGATGAGGCCATATTGTTCGACCCGGCATGGGTGTCCTATGACCCCTGTATCAAGATAGCAGGCGGCAAGACGGTGTTCGCACCCCTTGATCCGGAAAATGATTTCAATCCCACTGATGTTGCCGGTTATATTACTCCCAAAACTAAACTAATTGTAGTGAACAGCCCAAGCAATCCCACAGGTGGGATTTTTTCCAGGGAGGTACTACAAGAAATCGCAGACATTGCTATTGACCATAATATTACTGTCATCTCAGATGAAATCTACGAGAAGATCATCTATGATAAGGAACATCTGAGCATTGGCAGTCTGCCCGGTATGGAAGACCGCACTATCACTATCAATGGTTTTTCAAAAGCATATGCCATGACGGGTTGGAGGCTGGGTTACCTTGCTACTTCACATGAACTGTACACGTCTATGTCCAAGCTGCAGAGCCACAGCGTCAGCAGTGCCACCACCTTTGTCCAGTGGGCGGGTGTGGAAGCCTTGAAAGGCGACCAGTCATTCATACCAGAGATGGTTACCGAATTCAAAGCACGGCGGGACCTGCTGCTGGACGGCCTGAACAATATGGGCATCAAATGCAATTATCCCAGCGGTGCATTCTATGCTTTTGCCGACGTGAGCGCATACGCTAACGGGGATGATGTTTGTGAAAAGCTGCTTACCGAGGCCCTTGTGGCTGCCACACCGGGCAGTGCTTTCGGCCCCCACAGCATGGACTTTATCAGGTTTTCTTATGCTACCAGTCGGGAGCGGATACAGACCGCACTGGAGCGGATTGAGCAGGTACTGGGATAAATAGCAACCTCAACCTATTTTGCCTAATGCTTTATCACATATAGCAAGACAGCTGTAATTCCAATCAGGATAATGATCAATGTCAGGGTAACTGTACCGGACGTTTTATCCTGCGTCTGAGGAATAGTTTCAGGTGGTATACTGATATTAGCGATAGCCTGTTCGATACTGCTGTTCAATACTGTGCTGTTGGTAAGACCTCTGAATTCCTGATATACAAATTGTTGGGTTTCATCTTTATCTGTTATTAACAATGTAATTGGGACGACCCTCACATTGAATTCAAGCCCAGCAAGTGGATTGTCATCTAAATTTACATAGATAAATGCGATATTGTTGGAATAATTCTCCTCTAATTTATTAACTATAGGTGATTGTTCCTGGCAAAAATAACAGTTTTCTGAATAGAAGTACACAAATACTGGGATATTATTGTTCAGGCTGGTATTTATCTTACCCATCAATATCTGAGGATCTTCAGCAGTTACAGTCCCTATAACCAAAATTAACATCGTCAGGGATATGAAGCACTTCAAGATCAATCCATCAGAAGTTATCATGTTGAATACCCTAATCGATTATTGTATAAAAGGTGTGTGGATAATACTTTTTACATTTTTTGTTCTTGCGTCTTTTTTCATAGTACATTAAGTATCTTTATGTAGTCAAGTTAATCCGACCAGAGGGAGGATTTTCTTGTGGCATATAAAGTATAATTTTCTCACAGTTACCAGCCAAGCTTATTCAGCCCAATATGCCTATCCATCGGCTCTGTAGTTTAAACCGCACTCATCGCATCGATAGGTTATTATCTTCATACCCCTGGGACTGGTTTCTATAATAGTTTTCATCCAGCTTCCGCATGTTGGGCATTTCTGGTCCATGAGTGTATGGTTTCGTTTTTCTTCGTTCATTATTTTCGACCTAGTTGTTTATGTGCCCGTGCCAGGTGTCCGGCTGATTGGGCACCTATAAGTGAAATCTCACCTGCAAGTACTGCTACTCCAATTATTTCTGCAAATTTTTTTGCATTAACGCCAGGTGGCTCACCTGCTCCGGCCACGCCCAGTATCTGGAGGCACTCGCGTTGGGTGGCGATACCAGTACCGCCCCCCACTGTCCCAACCTGCACAGCAGGCATGGTGACGCAACAGTGCAAGTTACCTTCAGGTGTCATTTCCATGGTAGTGATAGTGCTACTACCTTCAACCACATGGGCCGCATCCTGTCCGCAGGCCAGGTAAAGAGCAGCCACAATATTGGCCGCATGGGCATTGTACCCCATACTTCCGGCACGGGCTGAACCCAGCAAATTCTTCCTGTAATTGACTTCTGCCATGGACTGACACCTGGTCTTGAGTTTAGCACCCACCAGGTCTTCGGGTATGACCACTTCAGCCACAACAGTCTTGCCCCTGCCCAGTATGTTATTGATGGCAGATGGTTTCTTGTCAGTGCACATGTTCCCGGAAAGGGATACCAGTTCAATGCCGAACTGCTCAGTTATGTAATTTGAAACTGCTTCTGATGCAATGGTTGCCATGTTCATACCCATGGCATCCTTGGTATCGAACATGAGCCTGAGGTGAACATCGGTCCCCACCACAAAAGGCGTTGCTTCTACCAGTTCCCCGAACCGGGTGGTTTCGTCTGCCTTTGCCTTCATGGCCTCAAAGTTATCAGCTAACCAATCCACAAACTCCCTGGCATGCACCACATCCCTTGCCGAGAATACAGGCGCCCGGGTCATGCCGTCCTTGAATATCCGCACAGTGGCACCACCGCAGGCCGAAATTACCGAGCAGCCCCGGTTGGTGCTGGCCACTAATGCTCCTTCGGTAGTAGCCAGGGGTAGATAGAAACTGCCTGATGCGTATTCACCCTGAATGGTCACAGGGCCTGCAATGCCTAATGGGATCTGGATTGCCCCGATCATATTTTCAATATTGCGCCCCACAACTTCTGCGGCGTCAATGGAAAAGCTACCTAAACTTTTGGTATCGATACCTGTCATCCTGGCAATGGCTTCTCTCCGTACAGCCACGCCTTCCACAGGACCTACCTGCTGGTCAATGGCATGAAGTTTGAGCTGTCCCGATGCTACTTTTTCCATAAGTTCTTCTTTTTTGAAGTCACTGTCCTGGCCCATGTTTCAATGTAGTGTTGTAACATATTTAACCTTGGCGAAGAACGACAATAACAATATGGAGGTAATTGTCAATTCATGAGGCACAAAAGAGCATTCAGGTTTTATTGACCAAATTTATAAATGCATAGGCAGATATAATAGAGTGAAAAACACCGTACTATTATATTATCACCAACACATATATGTATGGTGAAATATATAATTAAGGAGAATAATGTGACAACTACTGATAATGATATTGCTGCCGAAGATAACACTGTCAT
>JAUWTY010000139.1 GCA_030614485.1 Methanosarcinales archaeon
ACCCAAAAGACAGGATGGAAATAATCATCTCCAACGACGGCTCTACAGACAATACCGAAAAAATAGCCCAAAACGCCTTAACCAACCACTCCCTCACCGGCAAAGTTATCACCCACCCACGCAGCGGCGTGAACAAGGCCATCAACCGCGGCATCAACGAATCCTCTCATGGGATAGTGGTCATCACCGGTGCAGACGGCCTGTTCGATGAGAATACAATTCCTCACCTGCTCAGCGTACTCCTGAGCAGTGACGACATAGGCGCCGTTTCAGGCGACCTTATACCAGTTGCAAAAGGCGATACCGTGTTCTCCAAATCCGAGGCTGCTTATCGTTCAATGTACGGAAGGATATGCACATGGGAGAGCAACGTCCACTCAACCTACTGCTTTAACGGCCCTGTGGTAGCATTCAAAAAATCAGCCTCATCCACGCTCAACACTCGCAGGGGCGCCGATGATGCCAGCATGGCGCTCTCTGTGATCCGTAAAGGATACAAGTGCAAATACGTCCCAACAGCGAAGTTCTACGAGTACGTGCCTGACAAGTTCTATGAACAGCGGCGCCAGAAGATACGCAGGGCTACGCGATTGCTCGAAGCAACATTTGTCAACAGGGATGTCCTATCTGCTAAATACGGCAAGTTCGGTACATTCATTTTCCCGTTGAGGATCTTGATGTTCTTTGTAGTACCATCTGCGTTTTTCCTGTCACTACTGCTCTGGACAATAGTCCTAGCATCAATGAATGTCCTGTACGGTGTCGGCCTGGTTGCAATCGTTATTGCCTTAGTGCTGGCCGGGAGCATTTATACGAATGTAATATCTTCTTTCATCATCTACCAGGGTTATCTTTTCTTTGGACTGTTCAACATGCTCCGCGATGTTCATGTGTGGGAACCCACTGAAAGGGTGAAGATCTGAATAAATGAACATTTCAACAAATATAATATGAATGAGTACCATTTATTTCCCATGACTGGTCACAATGCGGTAATGGGCAAAAACCCGCAAATCCAGGATTTTGTCGAACTTGGGAAATATCCGGCTGAATCCAAAAAAACCATAATTGGCAACAACGCCACCATAAGGTCCCACTCAGTAATCTATGCTGGGAACAGGATAGGCAACGACTTCCAGACCGGTCACGGTGTAATGATCAGGGAGAACAATATTATTGGCGATAATGTAAGTATCGGCACACATTCAGTGGTAGAGCGGGAAAATACGATAGGGAATAATGTGCGCATCCACTCAAACTGTTTTATACCGGAATTTGTGATAATAGAGGATAATGTATGGATAGGCCCTTCCACCACCATCCTAAACGTCCTCCATCCACCATGTCCGCGCTTTGAAGATTGTGCAAAAAGTGTCTACATCAAGCGCAGTGCAAAGATAGGCGGTAACGTTACTATAGGGCCGAGGATCACGATAAGTGAGAACTCGCTTATTGGGATGGGGTCTGTGGTGACAAAGGATATTCCAGATAATGTGCTGGCATATGGAAATCCAGCTAAGGTAATATGTAATATCGATGAAATGAAATGTGAGGTAGGATATTTTGAACATCCTTATGAATGGCTGGATTGAAAATATTCCAAAATCATTTAAACATAATAAAATGGACTGAATATGATGCACCTAAATTTCAGCGAAATGTATGTCGATTCCGACATCAGGAAAGCAGTTGAGCAGGTCTTGGACAGCGGCCGCTACATCAAAGGAGACAATCTTCGCCAGTTCGAACGAGAATTCGCGGATTTCTGCAACACAAAATTCGCAGTGGGTGTCAGCTCAGGCACAGCAGCAATTCTCCTCCCCCTCATGGCGCTCGGGATCAAAAAAGGCGATGAAGTAATCGTACCTTCCCATACATTCATAGCGACTGCCAGCCCGGTAAAATTCCTTGGTGCCACGCCAGTGTATGTGGACATTGACCCTGTGACATACACCATCGACCCGGCAAAGCTTGAGTCAGCTATAACCAAAAATACAAAGGCAATAATCCCCGTCCATCTGTACGGGCACCCTGCCGATATGGACCCCATAAAAGAACTTGCCAAAAAATACGACCTGACAGTGATCGAAGATTCCTGCCAGGCACATGCCGCAGAGTATAAAGGACAAAAAGCAGGTTCAATAGGTGACCTTGCCGTCTTCAGTTTCTTCCCGTCCAAGAACATGACTGTGGCAGGCGACGGGGGCATGGTAACAACCAACAACGAAGAGCTGGCACAAAAAATATCCATGCTTAGAGACCACGGCCGTACAGATAAATACATTCATGAAATGCTGGGCTTGAACCTGCGTCTCAGCGAGATACCGGCTGCAGTTGGGCGCCAGCAATTGAGGCACCTGGACGAATGGACAAAAAGCAGAAGGCGTGCGGCCGCAAGGTATACCCAGCTTTTGGCAGGAATGGTTGAAACGCCAACAGAGGCCCAGTGGGCAAAACATGTTTATCACCTCTATGTCATCCAGACACAGGACCGTGATGGTCTAAGTAAACACCTGAACGAACAGGGCATTAGTACTGGTATACATTATCCAGTGCCCGTGCATAAACAGCCCTGCATGGAAGCAGGCGATGTATACCTTCCAGTAACTGATGCATGTGTTGATAAGATATTGTCACTCCCGATGCACCCACAATTGACAGACGAACAGATAGAATATGTGGCAGAAAAAATACAGGGGTGGGTGAAATGACTGGAATCGCCGTAATCGGTACCGGGTACTGGGGCAAGAACCATGTGCGTACTTACAGCGAACTGGCAAATGATGGTGTAATAGATAATGTGAAGATATGTGACTTGGATGAAAAACGTGCCCGTGAATTGGGTGAAGCATTTAACATTGAATATTTGACCGATTATAAAGAACTGATTTCCGATCCAAAGATTGATGCCGTCAGTATCGTCACACCTTCTGCAACCCACTCTCAGCTGGCAAAAGAGTTCATGGAAGCGGGCAAAGATGTTCTTGTAGAAAAACCCATGACAATGAATGCAGAGGAGGCCGAAAAACTCGTGAAAATATCAGAAGATACCGGCCGGATACTCATGGTGGGTCATATCTTCAGGCACCATCCTGCAGTAAAGGAACTCAAACATAGGATAGACCTGGGTGAGTTTGGGAAAATACAGCAGATTTCAAGCAACCGCCTGTCCTTCGGGGCGCCGCGTAAGGATATGGGTGTAATTTATGCTCTGGGCATCCACGAAGTAGATATGTTCTGCCATCTGATGGACAGAGATTATCCAGACACTATCTTTGCAGCTACCAGCCGATGCCTGCAGTCCAATATTGAAGAGACAGCAATGATCACAATGGACTTTGGCGGTATAAGGACCTATGCACTTGAAAGCTGGCTCATGCCTGCATACGGAAAACAGCGCGACCTTGTGGTAGTGGGTTCTGAGAAAACTGCAAAGATTGATTACCTTAAGCCGCAGGAACTCCAGATATTCGACATTCGCATCGCAGAACAGGATTATGACGGTAATACCGCTTTCAATGTAGAGAATGAAGGGTCGTATACAATACCAATCCCGTATGCTGAACCCCTTAAAGAAGAACTCCGCCATTTCATCAAATGCGTGGAAGACAGGTTTACCCCGATATCAGGCGGTTCAATAGGCCAGCGTGCCGTAGTGATGGCAGAGGCCGCACTGGAATCGGCACGAACAGGAATGGTAGTGAGCTTTATTTAGGTAGAGATAAACTACAATCCACAGTTAACTTCTCAGTAGACTCTACTAAGTTTTTAGATCATAATCCAAATATTTACTTTGTTTTGTCCGCCCATGCTCATCATCGAACCTCACAATATCATCCTCACCCACATACTCTCCCACTGC
>JAUWTY010000016.1 GCA_030614485.1 Methanosarcinales archaeon
GTAAGGGGAAGCAATGCTGTATTATACCAAAAAAGAGGGCGAAAATAGTATATATTAGCCGATAAGTTAATCAACCTTACCTTCATATACGAAGCCTCTTAGAATTATCTAAAATACCAAATAATCATTTGAGTTATCAAACCGGAGAATTATAATGACAACTTTGTACGATGTACCTGCAGATGCATTGATTAAGAATGTAGCACAGAAATTGAAAGATGAGAACATGGTGGAATCACCTGAATGGTCTGCACATGTCAAGACCGGAGTTCATAAAGAACTATCACCCCTTGACCCTGACTGGTTCTATACAAGATGCGCGTCTGTCGCGCGCAGGATATATATTGACGGTCCGGTAGGCATATCCAGGCTCAGAAGCTTCTATGGCGGCAAAAATCGCAGAGGTTCAGCAACTGCCATCCATGCAAAGGGCAGTGGGTCTGTCATTAGTGAAGCTGTCCAGCAGCTTGAGAAGGCAGGTCTTTTAAAAACCCAGAAACAGGGTAGAGTAATATCTCCTGCAGGCAGGTCTTTGCTTGACAACGTAGCACATGAAACAAAGGCAGGTTTACTGGAACAGTATCCTGGTCTTGAGAAATATTAATTGAATACTAAAATAGTTATTTACCTGAGGACTGATTATGGGCGGAGACGAACTTGAGGAAATAAGGCGTCGAAAAATGGAGATGTTGCGGCAGCAACAGCAACAGCAGCAGGGACAAATGCCTGATCCCCAGGCTGCGGCCCAGCAGGAACAGGCCAGGGCTGAAATGGAAGCCAAAAAGCAGGCTATAATGCGTTCAATCCTTACCCCTGAAGCCAGGGAACGCCTGAATACCCTGCGAATGACCAAACCTGAGATGGTTGAAAATGTTGAGGCCCAGCTTGTTGGATTAGCACAATCAGGCAGGTTACAGGGCAAACTGGACGATGCTAAACTGAGAAATCTCCTGATGCAGATACAGCCTAAAAAACGCGAGATGAGCATTACACGGAAATGAAGGTAAGTGTACTGTTCAGCAGTGGGAAAGACAGCTCACTGGCAGCGCTCCTGCTCGAACCATTTTTTCAGGTAGAACTTGTTACAATCAACTTTGGAATCTCACCAACACATGAATTTGCAGCAGAATCTGCTTCAAAACTTGGGTTGGCCCATAGTGTACTGGCATTGCCCTCTTCTCTTGTCGAGGAGGCAGCATCAATGCTAATGGAGGATGGCTCACCCGGGCGGGCTATCAATCATCTTCATCATCAGGCCCTGGAGGCTGTTTGTTCACAATCTGATGTGCATGTGGTGGCCGATGGCACACGCAGGGATGACCGTGTGCCCTTGCTCACCCCGCCCCAGGTACAAAGTCTGGAGGACAGGCATAATATCAAGTATGTGCGTCCTCTTATCGGGTACGGACGTTCAGCCATTGATGCACTGGTCAGGCAACATCTGGAGATTGTGCAGGCACAAAGTGATACGGTGGATAAAGCCGACTATGAGGCCGAACTCAGGGCGTTCATACGAAAACAATATAATGAAGGTGAGAGTATTGTGGTGCGTTCATTCCCGGAACATATACAATCACACGTAATTAATCGAATATACCCTTAATATTATCAGGAGATAGGTGTAGTAAAATGAGTCAGAAGACAAAAGGTAAGAAGATACGATTGGCCAAGGCGCACAATCAGAATCAGAGGGTCCCTTCATGGGCCATAATTAAAACCAACCGGGCTGTGGCGTCCCATCCCAAGAGACGGCATTGGAGACGTAGCAGTTTGAATATAGGATAATGGGGGCAGTATAATGGTAGAAATTGGTGAAGAACAGGTATATACAATACCCCTCAGGAATGCTAAGCATGCACCGCGGTGGGAGCGTAGCAAAAAGGCAGTAAAAGTGGTGTTCAAGTATCTTGAGCAGCACACTAAAACAGACCGTGAACTTATCAGGATTGACCCTAAGATAAGTGAAAAATTATGGGAGCGCGGGTCAGAAAAACCGCCTCATAAGATACGGGTCAAGGCCATGAAGTTTGAAAATGGTATCGTAGAAGCCGAACTGGCAGCTGAGTGATTATTCAGTTTTGTTTCGCCTCACCCACTTTTTTTGAGATAGATAATGGAACACAGGACTAACCTGCAGGGAATATCAGTACTTGGAGTATTTGCCAGGTGTATTGAAGATTTTGTGCTGGTTCCCAGTGAAGCTGATGATGAATTCATACGAATCATTGAGAATGCTCTTAGTGTTACAGCTATCCCTACATCTATCGATGGCAGTAGTGTGGTCGGGTCATTATCCTGTGGTAACAGCAAAGGATTCATGATTTCAGAACGGGTCAATGAATCAGAACTGGCCCGGATAAGAAAATATGTGCCTGCTAAGAGACTTAAGGGTATTTACACAGCGGCAGGTAATAACGTACTGGTAAATGATACGGCTGCACTGGTCCATCCAAACCTATCTGATGAGGCCGTGGAAGATATCGGTAAGTTCCTGGATGTAGAGGTGCACAGAGGCACTGTAGGTGGACTTAAGACCGTGGGAATGGCTGGTTGCGTTACCAATACGGGTATGCTGGCTCATCCCAGGTCTAACGAGTTTGAACTTGAACGTCTGGGTGAAATTTTCGGACTTCCGGTGGATATCGGGACTGTCAATCTGGGTTCGCCATTGGTGGGTTCGGGTCTGCTTGCTAATTCAAAAGGATATGTGGTGGGCACTGAGACCACCGGGCATGAGATGGGTCGGATAGTAGATGCCCTGGGTTATAACTGAATTATGTCTTAATTACTGTTCTTTCATTTCTTTAATTATTTTCACAATCTGCTTGATGTCTGTGATGATGATATCGGCTTCAGCAGATAATCTTTCCTGGCATGCCCCTATTTGCTGGATGGACAGCACAGCCTTGTCTGCTTCCCGTAGCGCCAGGATGTCGTTGATACCATCTCCTACCATGACTACCTTATCGTAGTGCTTTTTCAGGTGCCTTATGACCCATTCTTTTTTCTGGGGCGTAGCCACATCATACACTCGTTCAACAGGTATGCCCACTACCTGGGCGAGTATCTCAAGATTGCGCATGCTGTCCCCCGAAGCTATGAATGTATCCACACCCCACTTTTTTAAAGTGTTCAGGGCAGCCGGGGTGTTGGTGAAAGGCCTTCCGCATGTACAGACGGTATATACAATGGTGTTGGACTGTATTTCCACGATGATTCCTACGCCCAGGTAGAATATATCCGGACATTTGTTCCTTATTGTTGTGATCACATCATGCAGGTCCTGCATAGTGGTCCTGGTGTCAAGTTCAAGTGCTTTTTTCACCTGGTCCAGGGTGAGCGGACTGCTTGAGCAGCTCAGGTCGATTTCGATGTTATTTTCCTGAATAAAGTCGAATATCCTGTTATGAGGATTGCAGTTCATTATCCTGTCAGGGTTGGTGTGGAGTAATACCAGTCCGCAATGGGGATGTCGTCCCACAAGGTCAGTTGTAATTATTTCGTCGAGGTTTTCACCTGTGATAGTGTTCTTTGCCACCCTGTACATGTGCAACAGGGTGCCGGCACTGTCGAATACCACTGCAATTTTTGACTGCATGGTTATGATAATCGCCGCACACCGTTATTAAATTTCTTATTGCGATTTGTGCGAATAAGTATAAGTGTAAGTGTAATACTGAAAGGTTAGAATAGATACTTGCCTGAAAAACAGATGTGAGGGATAGTTAATGGATAGGACATATATTAGGTAGGGTATGGTATAACTATCTCGGGAGTATGCAAGTATCCAATAATATCATATATATTCATGATATATAAAATGGGTGGTTATTTGTTATGTATGAGTGTTGGTGAGTGGTAATGCAATGGTATGTCTAAAAAGAATATCTATGGCGGGCGCAGAGGGATTTGAACCCTCGATCTTCAGCTTAGGAGGCTGCTGCCATATCCAGGCTTGGCCATGCGCCCGCATTGGAGAAACAAGTCTTTACTGGTAATAATGAATATAAACATTTCCTAACACCTTGAAATTGAATTACGGTGGTCCGGGATTAGCCGATATGTTTATTATTATTAAATGTGTTTAAGGCCCAGTTACATATAATCACTATTATACTACAGAGGATTGAATAAATGAGATATCAGGGAAAATCAAAAAGAAAATATACTGGTGGGCGGCTCGTACGGTCCCAGGGTAAGAGGAAGTTGGAATTGGGCCGTGAGGCAGCAGAACCTCATCTGGCTGAGACCAGGCGCAAGAATGTCGAAACTCTGGGCGGCAACCGGAAGGTACGCCTTTTGAGATGCAATATTGCCAATGTCACTGACCCTTCAAGTAACACTACCAAACAGGTTTCCATTGAAACCGTGACCGAAAACCCGGCAAATCTGTATTACATAAGAAGGAACATCCTGACCAAAGGTTCAATCATCAGGACCGATATGGGGAATGCCAGGGTTACAAGCAGGCCCGGCCAGGATGGTGTGGTGAATGCTGTACTCATCAATGAGTAATTAATAGCTAAAACACTTCACACCTACCCTTTTTTTTTAAAAAGGCTTGTTTTATATCAAAATATTTATGTACTTTTGATTTAACCTTTTTATGTGTACATGGAATGTAAACCTTAACTCGTAAGATAGGGAGGTGAACGCTCTGGAATTAGAGGACATTAAGAGAATACTTGAAAAGGATTCTGCTGAAGCTGCTGAAGAATTACTGGAAGGGGTAGAAAAATACTACGGTGAGATTCCGTATATTCTTCAGTTCATGAAGGACCAGCCTGACCTGTTAGTTCCAAAAATTCTTTATGACAATTCTATCTTAAGGGAATTCAAGCGTCTAGATAAGAAGACCATTGAACTCATTTCCATTGCCGTATCATCAGCATTAAAGTGTACACACTGCCTGAGCATTCATCTGCGGGTGGCAAAGAGGATGGGGATACCAAAAGAAGAGATATTCGATGCAATACTAATTGCAAGTGTTCTTTCCAATGCTTCGGTACTTGCCTATGGTACCAGGGCAATGGATGCAGAATTGTCAGACGATGGACAAGCAGTCCATGAATGTGACAATGAATCCTGTGAATTTTGCAAAATTCTAGGAAAATAGCACAAAGATTACTGTTCACATGTTCAATTTTTAGGTGGAATACCCAGCATATTGACCATATCAATAAGTTCACTTAGTCCCTCGATCTCTCGCTGAATGACCTCATCCCTGGTCATGGATATACTCATCTCTCCGTCAACTGTAAGTTTATCCGGACCCCTTCGAACCAGTCTGTCCCCACCGTCCCGGTTCAGCACATCTTTTATTTCTGAATCATGGACGAATGCGCGCCCAGGGAAAATAACGGTGCTTTTGACGTCTGTGAGGTCAAGTTTTTCTATGTCCTCGATAGTTATCAGGCACCCAATATCCTTTTCCACCCCTATCACGTTTACCGGGGCATCAAGGCTCTTGAAAATACTGCCAAGCAATGGTGCTGATACCCGGCTTGTGAGAATGGTGGCCTCCATCGTTGGTGAGGGCAGCATTGACAGGGCTTTTGGATCGTTGACTATAGCGAAAGGTGCACCAGTCTCCGGATCCCACAGGGGCGTGCCTGTTATCCTGATTGAATAATCTTTGTTCATCTCATCCACTATGGCTGCGAACTCGTCTATGGAATGGGATTCCACGCCTGGGATGATTGGTGCGTTATTGAGTATGAGTCCCTGGTCGGTGGTGTTAGCGAACCTCATAAGTATCAATCCTTTTGCACCCATGGCTTCCAGGTCGTCACAGGTTTGCCTCAACACATCGCCATCGTTGACGCCCGGTATTAACACAGAGGCTGCATAGACCTCAGAACCGCTACAAAACGTCTCAAGGTTTGACAGGGCTGCTTCAGGATGCTTTTCATTCATATATTCTCCACGCAATAGCGGGTCAGTGGCAAATACAGTAAATGATACTTCTTTAACACCATTCTCAAGGTAATATTCTGCTTCATCACCTCTGTTGAAACCTTTGCCGCTGGTGTAACCCAGGTGTATGGGGGCTTCAAGCTGGGTTAAGGTGGCAGTTAACAATTCAAGGTCAGGGTAACAGCTTACATCACCACCACCACTTATAGTAATGCGTTCAATCCCTTCTTGGTTAAGGTGAATCGTCTGGTTGAGTTCCTGGACAACCATCTGGACGGGCTTGAAACCAGGATATGATTCTTTTACACTCTCTGTGCAGTAGTGACAACCTTTCGTTATGGGTAGGCAGTGTTTACATCCGAACGGTGGCACATCCCTGACGGCTTTGAAATAGCAATATTTGCAAAATCCCATGCAGTCAATTCCGGGCCGACCTCCAATATCAGCAAGCAGTTCCATTTTAATCTTCTCGGCTTAAGACGCTATTGTTCAACAGCACTTTATAGTATTATAATATAGTTATAATTAGTACAATAATATTCTTTGAAGCCATATTACCAGTACATATACTTTTCTGTTAAACAAGATGTGGCTCAACAATTTTATCAATAAAAATATATGGAATATATTATATATTTATTTTATAACGATTAATCCGTAACCTTTAAGTAGGTTTGTAGATTAGTTTGGTAATACGGAAAATTGCATAGGGTGTTTGATACAATGCTAGGCCAAAAGGTGATATTTTGATAGGGTTGGGCTCTTCCTCTACTATTTTTATGAGTCCGGTTCAAAATATTTCTATGGCTTATTCTTCATTACATCAATCACAATCAAGCGGTTTTCTGAAAATGTATAGGAGGATAAATAAGCGTGTCTGACAAAATAGACCTATATAGCGACAGAGGAGCTAAACTCAAGGCCGGAGTCGACCTTGCAGATATAAGCCCACTCAGAAACAAAGCTATTAAGAAAATCATCCACGACACAAAGCGAACAGCTGCCGTGGATCTGGCCGGAGTCGAGAAAGCACTGGCTACTGGTAAATATGGCGGCAAAGGCCGACAGATTTCCGGTAGAACACTGAAACTCGACGTGGTCAAGAACGCAGATGCTATCGTAAAGGCGGTTGCAGCATTAGTACAAGTCGATAATGGCGACGATACCAATGTCGTATCCCTTAACGGCGGCAAACAGATGCTTGTACAGGTACCTTCTGCTCGAATAGAAGCAGGTGCTGAGTATGTGGCTTCCCTGACATGTGCATCAATGGCAACTGTCCAGGCTATGATTGATACCTTTGACCTGAACATGTTCAATGTTCCGGAGACCAAAGCAGCAATCATGGGACAGTACCCCCAGACCATGGATTTGGCTGGCGGTCACGTCAAGTCAATCTTGGAAATCCCACAGAAAGATGAGGGTCTTGGCCACTCATTGAGGAATATCATGGCAAACCACTTGGCAGCAATAACCAAGAAGAACGCCATGAACACAGCAGCCCTTGCAGGAATATATGAGCAGGCCGGTGTGTTCGAGATGGGCAATGCTCTTGGAATGTTCGAGAGAAACCAGCTGCTCGGTCTGGGATACCAGAACCTGAATGCAAACAACATCGTCTATAGCGTAACCAAGGATAACGGCGCAACCGGTACCGTCGGTACAGTTATGCACTCAATCGTTGAGCGTGGTATTACAGATGGTGTAATTGCAGTCGATAAGAAATTCGGTTCAGGATATAAGTGCTACAAAGCAAATGATGTATCTTTGTGGAACGCATATTGCGCAGCCGGAACTCTTGCAGCAAACCTGGTCAACTGCGGTGCAGGAAGATCACCACAGCACACTTCCTCAACACTGTTGTACTTTAACGACATGATTGAGAAAGAGACAGGTCTGCCAGGATGCGACTGGGGTAAGGTCCAGGGTACTGCAGTAGGATTCTCCTTCTTCAGTCACTCTATCTATGGCGGCGGCGGTCCTGGTGTGTTCAACGGTAACCACGTAGTTACCAGACACTCCCGAGGCTTCGCTATCCCATGCGTGTCAGCATCAGTATCACTCGACGCTGGTGTCCAGATGTTCACACCTGAGATGACATCTGGTCTTGTCGGAGAAGTGTACGGATCTGTGGAAGAATTCAGAGAGCCAATTAAGGCTATCGCAGGAGCGCTATAAGAGCATAGAGGATTTAAATGGTTGATACAAATTCCGTTTCAGGTAATAAAAAGCCAATTCAGGTTGAGATATTCCCTCAACGTGTATTAATGCCCGATACAGCCGAACAGTTGCTAAATGTGATTGATAAGGTTCCGGGTGTTATTCGGATGGTGATACAGGGCCCCAGTCTCCCTAACAGGGTAATGTGTGGTCCCGGAACAGGTTATCCGGTAAATCATCCGGACCGACGAATAATCAATGTGTCAGGTCATGCATTTGAACTGAACATCAGGTTGGGCCGGTTACAGATAGAAATTGAGGATCGAAGCGTCAAAGAGAAACTGCGACAGGCAGCAGCAGAAGTATTGCCGTTCCCATTCGAATTCAGGGAAGGTTTCTTTATACGCACTAAGGCTACGCTGACGGATTATGCCAAGTACGGGTTTAAAAGTAAGACTGATGAATCCATCAATCTTGATGACGAACGCATGCTTGGATTGACAGATCCAAAGGCAAATGCCAAGGATCGCATTTGCATGTTAGAACCAACTAAGGAGAGTTAGACCATGTTCGGACGAGAAACACAGTGTGTGGATTGTAGAGAAAGCATGGGCCTTGGAAGAGGCGGCGGACTTGCCCAGCGGGGCACGCTGTCAGAGACCGGTAGGCCTGATGTGATTGCAGTCGCCATGTCTCCCGGACGTCGTCATATAACCAAACCCGTATGTGAAATAACATACGGTCTCAGAAGGGAAGGAATTCAGGTTAGCGTACTGGTACTTACTGCCGGTGCTGGTGTCCCAGAAGATCTGACCGGGAAAACTATTATGGGATATGGACCAAAATTCGGTCTGACCCCGGTAGAACTGGAACAGATCAAAAGGCATAAACTCCTGGTCCTGCATCTGGGAAATGTTGATTCGCATGTAATTAGCAAGACCTTAGCATTCCTTAAATTCGTAGATATTCCAACCGTAATAGCTTGCCAGAATCCAATAGATTTTGAGCAGTTTGCCGAAGCAGGAATTAAGACAAGACTGGTTAAACCACGGCCCGAAAATATTCAGTCCGAGGGAACAGTCATGGAAATCGTTAGCGGAATTACAAGAGGAGAAACCTGTTCAAGGGAGAACCTCAATAAGATTGTAAAGTACGTTAAAACCATTAATCCACTAAATAATTAAAGGAGATGAAATATTATGGCATATACACCACAATATTATCCTGGCAGCACATCAGTTGCTGAAAACAGGCGCAAGCACATGTCCAACAACGTCGAGAAACTCAGAGAAATCTCTGATGAAGACGTTACAGCAGTGTTGGGACACAGGGCACCTGGTACAGACTACCCAAGCACACATCCGCCACTGGCCGAGATGGGTGAACCCGATTGCCCGGTTAGGCAAATGGTAACACCTACACCCGGTACCGCAGCAGGCGACCGTGTACGATATGTACAGTGGGCAGATTCAATGTACAATGCACCTGCCACACCATACTGGAGATCATACCATGCAGCAATCAACCACAGAGGTGTTGACCCTGGTACACTGTCCGGTAGGCAGGTCGTAGAGGCCCGTGAGAGAGATATGGAAGCAGTCGCAAAGGAGCAAATCGAGACTGAGATGACCTGTCCAGGTCTGGCCGGTCTGAGAGGCGCAACTGTGCACGGTCACTCTTGCAGGTTGCAGGAAGACGGTGTCATGTTCGATATGATCGACAGGCGCAGACTCGAAGGCGACGTGATCATTCAGGATAAGGATCAGGTCGGCGTACCAATTGACAGAAAGGTCAATATGGGTAAACCTATGTCTTCTGCGGAAGCAGCCAAGAGGACCACTTTCTATAGAGTGGGCAACGTGGCATTCAGGGACGATGCAGAAGTTGTTGAATGGACACAGAGAATTTGGGAACTTAGGTCCGTTTATGGGTACCAACCCAAATAATAGAGGTGATAAAGAATGGCACACTACAATTTTGATACGGAAGCTACTGCCAAAAAGCACTTCATAAAGGCAATGGAAGATAAATATGGTAAGGAATGGGGTTCCAACCAGCAGTCTGATGACATTCAGGCAACCACTGCAAAGTACCTGAGACTGGGTACAGCGCAGAATCCAAGGAAGATGGAGATGGCTAAGATTGGTGCAGAAATCCAAAAGAAGCGAGGCCTCCAGGCATATGATCCTATGCTTCATCTTGCAGGTATACCCCTGGGTCAGAGACAGTTGACCCCATATACCCTCGGTGGAACAGATATCGTATGCGACGGTGACGATCTCCACTACGTCAACAATGCTGCCATGCAGCAGGAATGGGACGACATCAGGAGAACCTGCGTCGTAGGTATGGACCTGGCTCACGAGACTCTGGAAAAGAGGCTCGGCAAAGAAGTCACACCTGAGACCATCAACTACTATCTGGAAGTGCTGAACCACGCAATGCCTGGTGGAGCTATTGTCCAGGAACATATGGTTGAAACCCATCCAGCAATGGTGGATGACTGCTATGTGAAGGTCTTCACTGGCGACGATTCCTTGAAAGACGAACTGGATCCCCAGTTTGTGATCGACATCGACAAGATGTTCAGACCAGACCATGCTGCTCAGATCAAGGCTTCAATAGGCAAGTCTTCATTCCAGGCAGTACACATCCCAACAGTGGTCTCAAGGACTGCTGATGGTGGTCAGACATCCAGATGGATGGCAATGCAGGTCGGTATGTCTTTCATCAGTGCATATCACATGTGCGCTGGTGAAGCAGCAGTCGCTGATCTGGCATTCACCGCAAAGCATGCTGGTCTCGTAGAGATGTCCGAGATGCTTCCCGCAAGGCGAGCAAGAGGACCTAACGAGCCTGGTGGTCTGTCCTTTGGTCACATGTGCGATATCGTACAGACCTCAAGGAAATTCAGGGACGATCCATGTAAGATCGCTCTGGAAACCTGTGCAGCAGCAATGATGCTGTACGATCAGATCTGGCTCGGCGGTTACATGAGCGGTGGTGTTGGTTTCACAATGTATGCCACAGCAGCATATACCAACAACACTGTTGATGACAACCTGTATGCAGACACTGAGTATGGCTGGGATAAATACGGCCTCGAAGTTGCCAAGAACGTTGCACCAAGCATTGATGTCATAAGGGACATCGGTACCTGGGGTGCACTGTACGGTCTTGAACTGTACGAAAACTACCCAACTGCTCTGGAAGATCACTTCGGTGGTTCACAGAGGGCAACTGTTATCTCAACAGCAACCGGTGCTGCAGTGGCAATCGCCACAGGTAACTCCAATGCTGGTCTGTCTGGCTGGTATCTGTCCATGTACCTCCATAAAGAGGCACACGGTCGACTCGGCTTCTTCGGATATGACCTGCAGGATCAGTGCGGTGCAACCAACGTGTTCTCCTATCAGTCCGATGAGGGTCTGTTAGCTGAGATGAGAGGAGCAAACTACCCCAACTACGCCATGAATGTGGGTCACCAGGGCGGTTATACAACCGTTTGTACAGGTGGCTATACTGGCAGGGGAGATGGCTTCGCAATCAACCCACTGGTTAAGACATGCTTCGCCGATGACCTCATGAACTTCGACTTTGTCGAGGTCAGGGAGTGCTTCGGTAAGGGTGCACTTAGAGAGTTCGACAGGTGCGCTGGCGAGCGAGCATTCGTCATTCCAGCAAAATAAATACAAACAATTCAATGTAGGTGTGATTCCACACCTACAACCTTTATTTTTTCAATCTATACACTGAGTGGACAGCTTTTTCGTCTCAGTAGCAGTGATTTTTTCCTTTTGTAGTAGTAGTGGTTGTTTCTGTCTGTTTTGCCAGGTAAGAACAGAGATGTTATGGCTGGACAGTATTATGACTACCAATACTTTTTACTAATGAATACAGCAGATAAACTGCAGCCATGACCAGGATGATCGTGGCACCAGATGGGACGTCAGCTATATACGAGAGCCAT
>JAUWTY010000132.1 GCA_030614485.1 Methanosarcinales archaeon
ATCCATATAACAGGCTCAACATAAGCGGATGCACACCTGCGGGGGCATTTTTTGCTATCTCTATGGTGAACTGCACCGGCTCTTCGGTTTGCTGGCCCGATACCAGCGAACCTGCCTCCTGGGGTCCGGTCTTTACTTTAACTGCCGGGTCGAGGGATATGAGAACGGCCACAATACCTATAGCTGTGGTCTTTTGCGCTTCATAGTTCATCTCGGTCTGCTGCAGTTTTTGCTCCAGCTTTACTGCGGAGTCAATACTCTGTTCAGACTTAAAACCAGTAATCAGTCCCCGGTTCATGAGATTTATATTTAACGTTACAGTGTCTCCTCTGTAAAATTCACCTTCCCCCAGCAGGGATGCACTGATATTGGGTCCACCGTACACGGTATAGTAATTCTCGCCCACATCAAAATATTCCGGGAATGCCGCCTGTGCAGGCACAGTTAAAATCAGTAGTGATGTAACGGCAATCAAAATCATCTGAACATCTTTGTTATAGTCCATGCCTGTTCCTCTAATTACTCAATTTATTTGTATTTCTTAAGATTTCGTACAATGTTCACGAGAAGATATAATAGCAAAACCATGACTCCAAATACTGAAAGCATGAAAGCTCCAATCTTTTTTTCAGCTTCCCTGAGAGGGACACTCACTTTCAGGTTGTCGGATAATGTAACTTCGTCCTGCTCGTCATAATATTTTATTTCACTGTCAATGCCGTAGGTTTTAATTACAGCACTTGAATCTGCAATAATATTGAAATTTGCAGTCTGGCTCTCACCGGGCGCCATGCTACCCAGCCGAAGAACTGATTGCTCTATACTGAGCGGGCGCATCACAACCATCCTGATCATGGTATCTTCGGCTGTGACCTCGCCTGTGTTCTTGTATGTGACATCAATGGTCTGTTTCTCACCGGCCACAAGGTTGCCTGAAACATCAGTAACTTCGAACCGTGGGGATGCTTTTACATAGATGGGGATGAACAAGGTCTTGTTAGCACTGGCATACTGGGTAATGTGGTCCCTACTAGTAAGACCAAGACGCACCACATTGTCTGTGGTCATACGTACCTGGCTCTGGTACTGGTATGATACGGGAAGCTGCATGTAATAAATGCCCGCTGGTGCCTTATTTGATATTGTGATGGTAAATGTTAGAGGATGTTCGGGAATTTCCCCAGGAAAAAGGGATTCCATAGTCTGGATGCTATTATCCGGTTCGACCTCTATGAATGGTGTGCCAGAGATTAGTTCTGCATCAATTCCTACCGCTGTAGTGCGGCGCGTTTCATATTGCAGTTCTTTAAGGGAGAGTGAATGGTCATCTTCGTCTGTTCCCACGCTGGTGTCGTATTTGAAGCCGTAGATGGCACCTTTGTTTACAAGGTTTACATTCAGATGTACGGTCTCACCCCGTTCAAATTCAGGGTCGCCCAGTAGCGAGACATATAGGTCAGGGGTGCCGAAACTATCATAGTAGTTAGTGGAAAATATGTAATTAGGGAGCAGCAGGTCTGTATTATCCTTACTCTCTTTATCCGCAACAGCAGGCAACATGGTGGCAGCTAACACAAATAACACAAGTACTGCTGTTAATGCTGAAAATGATAATATTCTCCTTATACCTGCACGATTACCTGTTCCACTCATTGAGCATCCACATCCGGTGAATTGAATATAAATCTATCCCTCGTCACTGCGCTAACAGTCTGGAGTGCCTTTCTCCTCTCCCGCCATTCATCCAGCTTCACCAAAACGGCAGGGAATACAATAAAAGTCGCAAGCAGTGCCAGTGCCACGTCCATCACTGTCACAAGACCAAAGTTGCTGTTCATGGAAAATGGCGATGCTATAAGTGCGGAAAAACCAAAGATGGTGGTCAGGCCGGATGCGATAATGGCCTTTCCTATCTTGGAACTTGCAGCTTCCATAGCCTCAACAGGGCTTACGCCTTTATCCCGTTCTTCATAGTACCTTTCCATCATCAGTATGGCATATTCCGAACCCACCCCCAGTATAAGCGCACCCAGGGTGGCGGTCATTGGTGTATAATCTATGCCTGTGAAATACATGATACCGCCTGCCCATCCAATTACCATGAACATGGTGATAACCGGGGTGAGGGCTTTGACCCAGTCCCGGTATATAACAAGCAAGCCGAAAAACACTAATATAAGCCCGGTAAGTGTCATTGCTACACGGCCTGAAGTGAGGGACCATATCACTGTGGTAAACACTACAGAATTTCCGGTTATTGTGACTTCCACTCCCGGCGGAGGGGACATCCATGCAATATCCTCACGTACCACATCTGTTAATTCCCTAACACCTGTTAAGCCTATGTCACCAATGGCATTTCCTATGCCAAAGTCCAGCAGCAGCATATTCTTGCCGTGAACGTACCTGTCCTTTTGCATCTGAGGTACCTGCTGGTACAGTCGTTCTATATCTGCGCTATTGTCAGGTATGCTGCCCCCGTTCATTGATTTAATAATAGGTACAATGCTTGATGCATCGTATATGTGCGCCCTTCTCTCAACCTCATGTGCGCTGAATTCATCCATCCACCTGAGCACTTCAGGATCAGCAGAATCATCCACTTTTATTATGATATTCAATGCATCAGTCCCGCCTATGATATCGCCCAGATGGGTTAGATCAATTAGTGCGGGCATATCCTGGGGCACAAAGGTTTTCACATCGGTCTGGATGGGGACGAATGAGTCAGCATAAAAACCGGAAAAACATAGTAATCCTGCAATCCCAAGTACAAAGATGGGGTGATTTACTGAAAGTGTGGTGATCTTTTTCAGGAACAGTTCGATTTTGCTATCCTTTGGGTCATGGCTTGGAATTGGTGAGTTTTGTTCCAGTTTTATGGCGTTATTGCTGCTCTTAATCCGGTTATTTTTGTTATTTTTCTTTTTAACAAGGTTATCAAGTCCGTATATCACTGTCACACCCACAAACAGTGATGACAAAAAACACATTATTATGCCAAGAAGAAGTAGTTTCCCGAAATCCTGTATCATGGGAACGGATGACGTAAAAAGTGAAAAGAAGCCAAGTCCGGTAATTGTTACTGCGATAAGCACTGCCGGGCCGGTGTGCTTGATTGTCTCGATAACGGCTTGTGCTTCATCTTCGCCCCGTTCCAGTTCTTCTTCTATCCGGTTGTGGAACTGGATGGCGTAATCTATGCCAAGCCCGATAAGTATGGGAAATGCGGACATGGATACCATGCTGAGGGGGATTCGCAGATATCCCATGGCTCCAAAGGTGTAGATGATTCCAAGGAGTACGATGGGGAGGGGGAGGAGTTTCCAGCGGACATGCCGGAACACGAGATACAGCACTACTATCATGAGTACTGCAGATATCATGAGCAGGGGAACCATGCTAGTAGTCATTTCATTGTTCATGGCTATCATGAACGCGGGGTCCCCGGTCACGATGACACCATATGAGGGGGGAAAATTCGAATGCTCAACTGTTTTCTCGGTCTCGCGCAGTATCTCTATCTTTTCATTATCGGTGGAGTCTCCTGCCATTTCCACCCAGATAATGGTATGGGTTTCGTCAGGGATGAGCATACCGATATCTGATGACCGGCTTGCTATGATGGTTTGTATCTCCACCTGGCTGTCAGGTATTATGTGCTGGCCTGTCATCTGGTAGTTAGTATCCTTGATAACCATGGCTGCACTGGCAGTCCCCACCACCCCTGGTATGGTATTTACTTGCTGGTGAAGCCTGTCAATTGCCTTTAGTACCTCAGGTGTTGTTACATCTCCGCCCTCGACAAGTACGGCTATTGATTCGGTTGCAAAGATTCTCAGGTAGAGATGGTCATAGTCCTGGTACAGTTTTGAAGTCTTTTCTACAAAGGTTTCTGTGCCCGAGGTCATTTCAATGTACTGTGTGCCGTTTATTGAAATTATTATGAGCAGTATCGCTAACAGGACAAT
>JAUWTY010000174.1 GCA_030614485.1 Methanosarcinales archaeon
GTGTCAGGATATTTCTCAAGTATAGACCTGCCCGACTGGGTCTGGGTACTGGGTGAGGGGATTACATTAGCGCCCCACAGATTTATCAGGGATTTGCGGTAGGGTTTTTGTTCAAAACTTGACTTGACCATATAGACCATGCATTCAAGGTCAAAGAAACTGCAGGACATAGCCAGTGCACTTCCCCACTGTCCGGCACCGGTCTCGGTACTGATACGTTCAACACCCTCTTTCATGTTAAAATAAGCCTGTGCTATGGAGGTGTTAGTTTTATGGCTGCCTGCCGGGCTCACGCCTTCGTACTTATAATATATCTTGGCAGGGGTCTTAAGGGCTGCTTCCAGCCTGTGTGCCCGGTACAGGGGGGACGGCCTCCATAACCGGTAAATATCCCGTACTTCTTCAGGGATATCGATATAGCGGTCCTGGCTCATTTCCTGCTTGATTAGAGCCATGGGGAATATGGGTGAAAGGTCATCCGGACCAATGGGCTCCATGGTGGCAGGATTCAGTGGTGGCTCTAATGGTGTTGGAAGGTCTGGCTGGATATTGTACCATGACCTTGGCATCTCATTTTCATCAAGTATTATTTTTGTTCTGTCCATATTTAATTCACACCTGATAAATAAATATACAATGATATGTGTCTATTTGTACATCTGGGTACTACACTACTTCATACTAACAGGTAGTATATTAAACATTTTATACTACTCAAATAACCGCAAAAAGAAGCTATGCGCCGAAATCGACGCAATCTATAATACTTATTTCTGTATTGCCTTTTCAGAACGTTTGAACCGTCTGCGCTTGACACCAGCTGAATTGAACCGCTGTGCCGGACCAGGGCGCTTGTGTGTCAGATTGCTTTTTTCAACTAATCTGACTTTGCCCTTCCGTCCTTTGATTCGGCCCCATTCTATTGAACCAGTTTTACCCATGAATTATCCTCCGAATATATGATTTGTATTGTTCACAATTGATTTGGTCGTCTTAGATTGTGTCTGGTATGCTTATAATTAACGGTGTCCTATTTTTTCATCTCTACTATCTTTAATGAATACTCTTTAGCACATTCACCCTCAGGCTCGCCAACCACATTTACAATGGTGTATCTATTTCCAGGGACTGGACCTGGATTCTGGCACATATCGAACATATCACAATCAGTTTCATTGCACGTTACCGGTTCATATACTATTGTTGAACCCTCCCGTACCATCCTGCTCTCAAGAAGTACAGTCCATGGCGCCTCCACCACTTCAACAGCCTGGACACCTTTATCGTGTACAGCACAATCAAGAGGAGGTGAATCTCTCACGCCCACTACTTTATAATGTCCTCCAATATCCAGGTTCAAACATGTGTTATTCAGCTTACAACCTTCACAATCAGGAGTCTTTCCCCTGAACACGAACACATTTCCGGGTTTTGCCATTCTTACGCCAATGAGTGTTACAATTGTATCTTCATCCATTATTCATTCTCCTGATTTTAGGTATAATAATCCTCAGTTAAACATATAATATTTCATTAAGGGTGGTTATTCAATGACCTGTGTAATCCTTGCAACCCTTCTCGCTGCTCCTTCTGTCAATCCGGTGCCCAGTATGGTATAGCGCTCCGGACGAATTGTATGGGCCTGTATTAGTGCCTGGATAATATCTTCCTGGTCAATACCAAGTTCTTTTGCATTTGTGGGTGCACCTATGGTCGCCAGGGTCTGGCGTATCCTCTGCCAGTCCCCCCCATGCAGGTACATCATCATTATAGAACCCACGCCGCATTGTTCTCCGTGCAATGCAGGTTGTGCGGTTACCTGGTTCAAAGCATGACTGAACTTATGCTCTGAACCACTCGCAGGTCTGGATGAACCTGCAATGCTCATAGCCACACCACTGGCCACCAATGCCTTGACCACCATTCTGGCTGATTCAGGCAGGTCGGGTTTTATGGATTCTGCTGAATCCATCAGTATCTTGGCTGTCATCATGGACAGGTGGGACGCATACTCACTTATTTTGGTATCTTTAAGCCGGTGCGCAAGTTCCCAATCCCTCACTGCAGTACATTTTGATATGATATCACCACAGCCAGCAGCCAAAAGCCGGAATGGTGCATTGGCAATGATCTGTGTATCAGCCACAACAGCCACAGGTGGTTCGGCTTCTATGGATGCAGTTACGCCATTGTGTGAAATTGAAGCCCGGGATGAAACAATCCCGTCATGGGATGCAGCAGTAGGTACGCTTATAAAACTACATCCTGCCCGTTCAGATGCCAGTTTTGCTATGTCGATGGCTTTGCCACCCCCCACACCCAGCAGGAAAACCTGCATTTTAGGGTCGATCTCTGTGATAAGGTTCTCTACCGTCTCCACTTCGCTCATTTCTGCCCGGTGGACCACGGTTGAATGAACATTGCAGCCAGTATCTTCAAGCACCTGGCACACCGTTTTGGCGGCTTTATATAAGGTAGTGGGACCGCTAACTATCAAAGCATTCCCATTAAGTTTAAGTGCGTTGCATACGTTACCAATGTCATTGACCACACCGTTACCAACAACCACATTTCTTGGTAGCAGCATCCATCTTGAACCGGGTATATCAGCATTTGAATCATTCATTTAAAACATATTCTATAATATCGTACGAGGTTATAAACTATGGGGATTTTAGAAGGCATACAGGGCTTCATTTACAA
>JAUWTY010000166.1 GCA_030614485.1 Methanosarcinales archaeon
TCTGAAGATTGGAGCTAATACGAATGTATCATTTCTCAGGATGGCTTTTTCGGTTTCGATTGCCAACGGACGGGCACGATAGACTGCATGCACAGGTTCAAGGTTCTCATTTTCCCATACCGGTATGGCAGCATCATGCCCCCGTGCACGGTCAAACAGTAGTTGCACCACACCGGCATCCAGGTATGGCATGTCGCAGCCAGATATGAATACGTATTCCCCTTCTGCCGCCCTCATTCCCTCAAGGATACCTGCCAGTGGTCCAACATCATGATAGTGGTCAAGCACAACATCCGTCCCTTGAGTGTATCCACTCAAAAGTTCCTGCTGTACAACGTCCCTGACAGATACTATGACCTCGTCTGTAACCCTGGTTAACACTTCAATTGTCTGTTCAAGTATGGTCCTGTTCCCTACAGGTAACAGGGCTTTTTCCCTGTATCCCATTCTCCTGCCGCGGCCGCCGGCCAGTATTAGTGCAGACCTCATGTATCCCCTTTATAACCTTGCTGTATCCCTGACAAGGTCAGACCTTGCTGATGACCTTGAAGTTTTCGAATAACTTCCATGATATTGTTATCATTCATTGTGTCACCTTAATCTTAATTGTTGTACGCTGCAGTTCTGCTGTGGGGTATAGTAAGTAAGATTAAGAACGCGATATGATTTGTGTTCAATTTTGAAATCGGCCCGGTTGCAAATCTGAGGTCTGTAATTAGGTTAGTATTATACTGTTTGAAGACTTTGTACTATTAGTACGGAGATAGTTATTTCGATTGACGAAATCATGCTCCGTTAGCGAAATGAAGTAAAAACATTCATTGTTGAATTATGGAGAAGTGCTCGGCAGATTTTTTCCGTAATAAAAATTATTATATTTATAATTATAGTTTTATTTAAAAGTGCTTAAATAGTAATAAACTCAGTATTTGTAATGGAGTGGTAGTAGTTTTCTATACCGGATAATTATATCCGCGTATAGTAGAAACATTAGTTGAAAATCAAAATAAAGGGGAGATATTGAGCATTTTCTTGATGTTCCAGACAGAGCGAAGCAATCCGAGGGTGGCGTGGACGGGCCTTAATATGCAGGTGCCAAAAGAAAAAAACCATGGTTTAAAAAATCTGAGATGCATGAGGATTTGCCTTCTTGAGTACAGTGGTAAGTGCATCAAAAATAAACAGGAGAAAAAGAAACATGAAAGTACTGGCAATAAATTCCAGCCCTAAAATTGACAAGGGCAATACAGCTTTGATACTCAACCCATTTCTTGATGGGATGAGAGAGGCAGTGGCTGAGGTAGAACTCTTTTACACGAGTAAACTCGATATAAAACCCTGTACTGGCGAGTTTGACTGCTGGATCAAGACTCCGGGTGAGTGTTACCAGAAGGATGATATGCAGATGCTCTACCCGAAGATACGTGAGGCAGACATCATGGTCTTTGCTACCCCGGTTTATGTGGATGGGGTCAATGGTCCGATGAAGAACCTGATAGATCGAATGCTCCCGCGCGTGGAACCTTTGTTCGAACTGCGCGATGGTCACTGTCGTCATCATTTGCGTGAAGGATCCAAATCTTTCAAAATTGTACTGGTTTCCAACTGCGGTTTATGGGAGATGGATAATTTTGACCCGCTACTTGTCCATATGAAAGCCTTTTGCAAGAATGCATCGAGTGAATTCGCAGGAGCACTGCTGCGCCCTCATGGAGAGGGAATGAGCTTTATGATGGAGATGGGTGAATCTCTGGATGATATCTTCGATGCTGCAAAAGAGGCTGGTCGGCAGCTCGCGGAGGATGGAGAGATGTCCGCAGAAACTTTGAGCATCATCAGCCGTGAACTGATGCCAATGGATATGTATGTGCAAAGTGTCAATCAGTATTTCCAGCAAGCGTTGCAGGCGCTGGAGAAGAAGTAAAATATTATTCGTTTTAGAGTGGGCCTACGACAAACGTGGATGCCCTGCAATTCATTGCGGGGTGGCGCGGACGGGGCTTGCGGAATGGAAAAGTCATGCTCGCAAAAGGTGATAGGAATTCAGAACAACTTCATAAAACCCTAAAATTTGGCGCAAATTAAATTAATGATTAAAGAGATAAAATATCTCAGAAAAAGATTTGTTAGAAAGGAGGGGAAATGATGAATGAGCAAGAAAATGTGCAACGAATCCAAGAACATTTTACGGCTTTTGGGAAGGGTGATTTTTCGGCTGTGCTCGATACAATTGCAGAAGATGTAGATTGGCAGTCACCAGCCACCCGATCAATAAAAGAAGAAATGCCGTGGGCTAAACCGCGTCATAGTCGAGAGGAGGTATCTTTGTTTTTCAAGGAACTCCTTGATAATGTTCAGCCCAAAAAATTCGAGATATTTCAGTTTACCGCTCAGGATGACAGAGTAATCGTGGAAGGAATGAATAGCGGAAAGGTAAAATCTACGGGCTGTGCCTATGAGCATGATTGGGTAATGGTATTTACTCTTCGAGACGGTAAAATCGTCAGGCATCGACACTATTATGATACTGCTGATATATTGATGGCCTTTCGCAATAGATAAGGCATGCGCCAGATGAAATCACAGAAAGTAAGTAAAACAAAGTGATGCAAAACCACGAGCATCAACCTTGATGCCCCGAATTTCTAATCCGGCGGTCTGTGACGCGTGCCTCAAAGCATAAGAGAGAAAGATAAACAAACAGGACATTCGGAAGAAATTAAACATATGTCACCTGGGTCAAAATCCCTCCGTCTGGGTCTGCTCCCGGACGAAGAGAACGGGAAGTGCGGCATTGCGATGTGTCATGCGGAGTACCCTAATATCCGCAGCCCGAAGCGCAAGCGAACCAGAGGTGGCCTTAGCATGATGCGACACTCCGTCACTAAGTGGAAGCTAGAGCAGAATAGTGATTGCTGGGGTGATTATGGCAGGGATGGTTGCGAATGCTCTCTTATGTGACTGAGGGAGGTCTCATAATGTCCTCCTTGATGTTGAGTTCAC
>JAUWTY010000100.1 GCA_030614485.1 Methanosarcinales archaeon
AGATGATGATAGACATAAGTATGTTATATTATTCAACCGGAGTGCCATTATGCAATCGGGGTACCGGCATCTTCAAACCTGGTATGGCCGTGCACCAGGGCGTGTACAGTATCTGCAATAGTATCAACGGGGGAGCGGACCTGTTTCATGGACTCGCGGTCCCGGATAGTGACGGTACCGTCCTCAAGGGTGTCGTAATCCACTGTAATGGAATACGGTGTGCCTATCTCATCGTTCCTGCGATAACGCCTGCCAATGGTGCCTGAATCATCATAGGCAGCCATTACACCTTTTTGCTTGAGTGCAGATTCTATCTCCCTTGCCGGTCCCTTGAGTTCATCACGGGTCAAGAGAGGTAGTACAGCAGCCTGTATCGGTGCTACTTCACTTTTCAATCCCATAACGATCCTGCCCTCATCCTCGCCTTCCACATCCTCTTCCCTGAAGGCGTGTTCCAGGACTGCATAGATAATCCTGTCAATACCGAATGATGGTTCAATGACATGGGGCACGATGTTTTCGCCGTTGATGGTCTCGGTCAACTGCTGGACTTCGAACATGTCAGGCGATAGGGTCACCTCTTCCCCGCCGACATTGACTATTATCGCATCACCGGACAGGTTTTTGGCATCCATTGAATTCAATGCATCTATCACGGCTTTTGCCTGACCTTTGAATGCCGGCCCTATCTTACCCATATTAGGTTTGACCACTGTTCTCTCAACGACCCTGGGCTCAGCGTACTCCACGTACACAGACAGGTCGGTCTTGCTAACCCTGCTGTGGGCGTTAAGGTCATAGTCTGTCCGGTCGGCGATACCAACTATCTCCACCCAGCCGAATCTGTCCGATAGTATCTCGGCATCCCAGCAGTCCACAGCATAATGGGCCATCTCATCCTTCATGTGCTGCCTGAACCGCATCCGGTCAGGGGATACGCCCACCCGTAGCAGGAACTGGTGGGTCAAGGCAACGGCATATGCCAGGAATTGGTGGGCTATGATACCCTGCTCCACGGCTTCACCCAGGCTTATCTCAACGCTGTCCTGGCCTGACGACTGGGCCGGGTCTGAATATAATAGTACTGCATACTCCTTGATGCTGGCAAAGCCGGGATGGCTCTTATCCCTGGGGTCCACGAAAATTTCAGCCTCTGCCTGGGTGAATTCCCGCAACCGGATAACACCCTGGCGCGGGGATATCTCGTTACGGTATGCTTTTCCTATCTGTGTGACCCCAAAGGGCAGTTTTTCCCTGTAGAACCGCAATAATCTGGGGAAATCCACGAACATGCCCTGTGCAGTTTCGGGGCGCAGGTAACCTACACGCTTGGAGCCGGGGCCGATCTTGGTACTGAACATCAGGTTGAACTCATACACAGCGCCCAGTCCGCCCTCACATTCGGGGCATCTGATGTTGTTGTCTTTTATGATGGCGGTAAGTTCGTCAGAGGACAGTGTATCAGGATTGCTGGCCACATCCTCGACAAGATGGTCGGCCCTGAAGGATTCATGGCACTTCTGGCATTCGGTCAGGGGGTCAGAGAAACCGCCAACATGTCCGGAAGCCACAAAGACATCTTCTATACCAATGGTAGGTACCTCGATCTCGTAGTAACCTTCGTTGATGACAAATATGTCACGCCAGATGTTCTCTACCCTGCGTTTAAGCATGGCACCCAGGGGTCCGTAGTCGTAGAATCCTGCCGTGCCGCCATAAATCTCAAATGAATTCCAAAGGTAGCCCCGCCTCTTTGCCAGTTCGATAACACTGTCGTATTTATCCATATCCATCACGTGTCCTGTTTATACGGCTCATTGATGTCGGCCGGATAGATATTATTTACCCCCACGACTCTGTGAGCAGTTCATCAATGTAGATGTCTTTTCCAGTTTTCACCATATACAGCCGGGTCCACAAGACTATTATCAACGGCTGCAGGGTTACCAGCAGTATAAACTGGCTGCCAAATGACCAGACAATATTCATGCTCTCACTACCTGCTATTGCAATAATATTACCTGTAATGTAGAACACAATTCCCACAACTGCTGAGATTACAAAAATAATAATCCACATGATAAAAACACCGGACTTGTTGTCCATAAAGAACCTGACTCCTTCAGTAATACCGTCCAGCGCACTTACGTGCTCTATTACTATTGTATAAATGACCACTGAAAATAGTAAATCCAGTATCAACAGGTACAAAATCCATATTATCATGCCTAATAACAGCAACAGTAATCCGCCTGCAAACTGGCTGGAATCAATGAGTTCCCAATTGTTCCTGACCAGAACTGCGCCCGGGACCAGGAACACAATGCCGGCAAGCTCCACCAGCATCATAACAAAGTTGGCCATGAAGACATTAAAGAAGTTATTGCCCGCCACATTAAACATATCTGCTATCGAAGAATCGCCCTTGGCAGTGGCGTTTTGGCTCATACCCACTGCCCCTCCGAAAAAGTAGGATTGGAACAACAGCAGAATAATGAAGACCAGTATGACCAGGACAGCGAATGCCGGTATGTTTTCTCCGATGGATGTTGACATGATTTCAAACAGTTCGTCGTCGGTCATGGTGGCAATATCATCAAGAGAACTTGTGCCAAACAATATCAACATCCCGGCCACGGCTGCAGCGAACATGACAGCCACCTGTATTATGTAATTGAAAATAAGCGGGATACAGATGTTCAGGTTGCGGCTCCATACATGAAATCCTTTGCTTATGATGTTTTCCAGACTTTCGCTCATGGATACTAATCTATAATCTCACTATAAAAATAATGCGGGAAATGGACGTTAACAGTTAATAATTCACACAAATACCTTTTTGTTCGGATATTACCAAACCGTACACAAATGTTTTTATACATTAGTTCGTAGATATATATAATAGTGGAAACTCAACCAGATGAAATTAAAAAAAAATGAGGAAATTATATGAAAATACACGGAGTTATGTTGATTTATGCGATAGCATTGATAGTGCTACCCAGTGCAGCAACAGCAGCAATGGACCATAGTGCAATGATATCGGGGCCATTTGAAAGTGGGCCAGACGTGACTGAAAAGTGTATCAGCTGCCATGATACACAAGCTGAGGCTATACTGGATTCGGTTCACTGGAACTGGGCTGGTCCTTCCCCTAATACCGTAGGGCAAGAGACTGCTACTAACCTTGGAAAGACGAATATCATTAACAACTATTGTATAGCAGTGACATCTAGCGAACCCAGGTGTACTACATGCCACATTGGCTATGGATGGACTGATGACACGTTTGATTTTTCAGACAAGACCAATATAGATTGCCTGATTTGCCATGAACAGACTGGTACATACAAGAAAGATCCACCCTTAAAGGATGCAGAAGGCAACTTTGTAGCCATTGCAGGCACTCCATACCCTGAAGTGGACTTAACGGCTGCGGCCCAGAGTGTGGGTTTGCCTACACCTGAAAACTGTGGCAAGTGCCACTTTTATGGTGGTGGTGGAGAGGACGTCAAACATGGTGACCTGTACTCTGCAATGATATCACCATCAAATGACCTGGATGTACACCTGGGCAAACTTGATTTTCAATGCCAGGATTGCCATACCACCACAGACCATAAGATTGCAGGAGTTGTGATGGCAATTCCTGCCATGGAAGGCAGGGTCACATGTACGGACACCAATTGCCATACTGATGCTCCACATACGGGAGTGATTATGAACGACCTGAACCAGCACTCAAAAACAGTGGCATGCCAGGTGTGCCACATTCCCACATTCTCCAACGAACTGCCTACAAAACTCAACTGGGACTGGTCAACGGCAGGGCAGGATATCGACCCAGTACCCACGGATGAATACGGTAAACCTACATATAGCAAGTTAAAGGGTGATTTTGTCTGGGGTAAAAATATTGTACCCACTTATGGATGGTATGATGGTAACGTAGAGCGGTATTTGCTGGGCGACACGCTGGACCCTGATGCAGTAACCACCCTGAACATGCCTGTCGGGGATATTAGTGATGAGAATTCCATGATATATGCATTCAAGGTGCACTCAGGCAAGCAGATCAGTGATGCTGTGAATAAGTACCTGATAGTACCTGACCTGTTCGGTGGCGCCGATGCATACTGGGCGTCCTGGGACTGGGACAAGTCGGCTGCCAGCGGCATGGCTGCCGTGGATATGCCTTATAGTGGTGAATATGAGTTCGTCCAGACCAAGTTATACATGAGTGTGAACCATGAGGTCGCTCCGAAAGAGAATGCCTTGAAGTGCGACGACTGCCACACTGATGACGGCAGGATGGACTTTGCAGCCCTGGGATATAATGGTGACCCAAAGGATGTAGGTGGAAGGTTTTCAGTAGCAGAGCCTGATGTTACACCAACAGAGGATACACCTGGTACACCTGGTTTCGAGTTCGTGGTTGCCTTTGCAGGACTGTTATCGGCGGTACTGTTGTTCAGACGGAAATGAAAACTGGAATCTAAACGGAAATAATTGTGTAATGGATGTGTGCTTGCACACATCTCTTTTTTTTTCATTGTAACGTGAACTGTCGACTTTGTTGGGTGATTTGCCTAAATTGATTGTGGTAATGGAAGGATGGAAGATATTTTGTAACTACTCACCTTTAGGAAGCAGTAACATTTTGAATTTCGCTTTCTGAAGACTGCTCAAACCTTTTCTTGACCATTCCCATAAATCTCTGTCCTCTTTTCTTTGATGTCTCATAAACACTCAAAATCACTTCAAAAACTTCAGCACCTTTCCATGGCCTCCTCATCAGTCCATTCTCTACCAAATAATACCTTCATCTCATTCTGGAATTCTTTGCAACCCAAGTTTGACAGATTCCACTCTTTTAGTCGAGTATCCGAAAGTTGTTATCGATCCCCAACCCCA
>JAUWTY010000085.1 GCA_030614485.1 Methanosarcinales archaeon
AGTGTTCATTGCATCTGTTAAGTTCATTTAAACGAGATAATCTTTGTGTCTAGGCTGCCAAGGTCAACTACTGCAGCCCTGGCAGGGTCTGGCTGGAGATTCATGCGTCTCTGGAACTCTGTCTGGGACTGCCAGGTACCGCTATTGACCACTTTAACCCCCCTGTAGGTTGTGCAGCCTACCGTGTGTACATGACCGCAGTGCAGGATGTCAGGTATCTTATCGATTAGAAGATGGTCGGTCCTCTCGGGTGCGATGGATACCTTGCTGCCGTAGATGGGTGAAAGATGCCTGCACTTTAACATCTCTATCATTGGTTTTGCAGGATCCTCGTATTTCATACCTGGCAGGGTGGCAATAAGGTCATCAATGCTGCGCCCGTGGTAGATTAAGGTATGTACGCCATCCATGGATACCACTGCCGGGTTGCCTACAAAAACCACATCTGGCCTGAACATTTGTTTTACCTTATCAGGTAAAGCAGGCTGTGGTTCGGCCTGCCGCACAACATCGTGATTGCCAGGAGAGATAATGACCTTGATATGTTCGGGTATCTGGTTGAAATATTCGGCTGCCTTGCGGTACTGGTCATACACATCAATGATGGACAGTTCCTTGTCCTGGTCCGGATATATCCCAATGCCGTCCACCAGGTCACCAGCAACTACCAGGTATTTGATGTCGCCCACGTCAATTGAGCCGTTATTTTGGGTATTGGTACCACCGTTGAGCCATTCAAGGAATGACAGCCATTCAGGTTCCAAAAAAGTGTCGCTGCCAACATGTACATCAGATATCAGCACAGCCAGCCCTGTACTACCGGGTTCACCAAGTTCTGTACTGTTCCTGAGTGGAATTTCAGGCAACATTATATTGTTAATGAAAAGCAGGTTTCCGTCATCGCTCAGTGTACCGGTAAGCCCAACCACTTCGTCCAGCATTACTTTCATGGCCTGGTCAAACAAGTCTTTGTTTTTTTTAAGTACCATGGTACGGAAAGTGCCTGTAGTATCTTCAATCTCTATCATCCTGTGACCGTTCTTGGATGTGCGAATGTCAGATACCATACCGATAATCGAAACTTCTTCACGTCCCTCTACCAGTCCGGTCGTGCGCCGGCTCAGACTTTCAATGGGCCGGAAACTAATATTACGGTTCCTCAGCAGTTCACCCAATCTTGTGAACCGGTCCCTGAAATAATCCACGAATTCCCCGATTTCACCCACACAGGTGGACTGGTCAGTGATGTCAGATATTACATCCAGGTCCCATGTCCACTCATCTTCATAGTCAGGGTCCCTGACAGGTGCCCGGTAACATTCGGATAGTGATGTCTCCTGTGTTACTGATGAGGACACCTCTGGTGTAATTGACGTTGATGAATATGGAAATCCAGGACGGATATGTTCAGGACTAACTACCAGGACGGATTCGTCAAGTGAATCCAGGATAGCATTAATCAAGCCCGTACTTGAATCGTTCTCAACTAAGATGGACAATGCATTAGGGTCAATCTGGTACCCAGCCTGTGCAAATTGTTCAATTATAGTTGAATCCTGATCTGTTGTGTTCATAAAATTCGCACAAAACATTATCACCTCAGACGCTATAAATATTCGCCCATATGAATTCTCCTGACCAGCAAACAAGCATAAAAAAGATATTGAACGTAATTCAGCAGTTCAGAGCCAGTGATAATTTTTGGATAGGGCTAACAAGAGACCTGCTCTTCATTGGTGGTATGATTCTCCTTATCATGCTGGTATCCCAAATCACCCTGGGTACACCCAGGCCGGCCGTGGCTGTGGAATCAGGTAGCATGCTGCCTAACATCGGTATTGGTGATGTGGTGTTAATCCAGGCTTTCGACAGGACAGAGATTATATCATACACACAAGGAAGTTTATCCGGATACAAATCTTTTGATGAATACGGAGACGTAATACTGTACCACAAATTCGGCGATACAACCTATACTCCTATCATCCACAGAGCCATGTATTGGGTGGATGAAGGTGAGCCAATGTGGAACGGTGGACCTGCGGCCCCTCATGCTGGATATATTACCAAAGGAGACAATAACCGGGATATAGACCAGGCAGCTTCCACAAGCAGACTTCAACCTGTCAGGGAAGAATGGATTATTGGAATTGCACGATGGCACATCCCCTGGGTAGGTTATCTTTCACTTGCAGTCCATTAGTGCAGCGTGTACAGTGCTTAGAAATAATCCCACCTTAAAATAGATGGGACTGACTGCTCTGCATGACCGGGACAAAGTCTTCAAGGGGTTTTAACCTGTAGTCTTCCAAAAGTACGTTTGTGGTGTTATCTTCAGGAACGCTTAATGAAATGGCTTTGGTCCGCCCGTACCTGCCTTTGCTTACTACCATAGCGTTCACGATACCCAGCATGTCCAGTTCAGATATAAGGTCTGTTATCCTGCGTTGTGTCAGGATATCGGCATCGATGTCAGCGCACATCTGTTTATAGGCAGTATATACCTCGCCTGTGGAAATGTTGTCACCTGGTTTTTCCAACCGCTCTTTGATTTTCAATACGCTCAGCAGAACCAATTTAGATTGGGTAGGCAGCGTGCGGACTACTTCCACAATCCTGTCCACTTCTATCTTATCCTGGGCAGTTCTTACGTGTTTTTCTTCCACAGTGGAGGATTTGGACCGCTCAGCAATCTCACCTGAAACCCTGAGCAGGTCCAAAGCACGTCGGGCATCACCGTGTTCCTGGGCTGCAAATGCAGCGCACAGACGTGTTACCGTTTCATTAAGTGCATTTTTCTTGAAAGCTATTTTTGCCCTCTGTTCAAGGATGTCGTGTATTTGTTCAGCATCGTATGGCGGGAATATGATCTCTTCTTCACCTAATGAACTCTTTACCCTTGGATCAAGGAATTCTGTAAATTTCAGGTCATTTGATATACCGATAAGGCTGACCCTTGCGTTTTTAAGGTCGCCATTGATCCTTGACAGGTTGTAGAGTACATCATCCCCTTTCCTGACAAGTTTATCTATTTCGTCCATTATTACAATGACTACATGTTTTTTCTCATCCAGGGAATTCTTGAATTCTTCGTATACCTGATCTGTAGGCCATCCGGTCATAGGTACCTCTTTACCAAGATGCCGTGCTAAGGTGGCCAGAAGACGGTATTGGGTATCCACTACCTCGCAGTTCATATATATTACAGTACATGGCATTTCATGTGATTCCCCGGACTTTTCAAGTTCGTTTCCTACATACTTAACAACGGCAGTCTTTCCTGTACCTGTTTTTCCATAGATTAAAATGTTAGATGGTGTATCTCCCCTTAGTGCTGCCACTAATATGCTAGCTACAGACTGGATTTGCTCATTCCTATGAGGTAGATTATCAGGAGTGTATGTAGGTCTCAGGACTTCTTTGTTATTAAAAATTTCAACATTACTAAGATAGCCTTCAAAGAGTCCGTTCAATGATTTTTTTTCATTTAATTTTTTTTCAGTTTTTAAGTCTAACACTTGCATACCACCTGAATGTTTAACATTAATAATTTTTTTCAATAAATTTATGACCACCAAAGTACTACAAACCGAATGTTTGTAGTCTCCACTTGATGCATAGGAAGTGTACCTTTTTATAGGTTCTGGTTGACACCCCCCCATTTCTTGTGGAAACTTAAAAAATGAGTATAGAAAAACGATTTATAAGTATCAAGAGAGCAGTTTATTGTGGATAGTATTTATTTCGTTTTTTGAATTTTAATTGATTTGGCTGTTATTTTTGGGATACCCCCTTTATTTCGTCTGGAAAGTTTATAAAGAAGGGGGACCGTATGATTTCAACTGGAAGTGCTTAAAAAATAGAAAGTATGATAATATTATTAATATAAAAAAATAGCACTGGTGTTTACTTTGTTTATTTTATATATATATTTTTCTATTTAGTTATGTTGATTATTAATATACTTATAATGATTGGTATCCAATAAGTGATATTTAAAAATGGGTGTTCAATTTAATAATAATAATAAGTGTTTAATTATTTATATTAAATATTGAAAACAACATAAAATTGCAAATAATGGATGAATCAAAAAATAACGTATTCAAAGAATAGTGTATAAAAAAAATAACGTCATTAAAGTGAGGAAAATGAAAAGTAAATTGGAAACTTAAAAGAAAATGCTCTCAGTTAAATCTCCAGACGAAATCATAGGGTTGGGGCTAATCCCTTCATTCATCTACTGGAACAGTTTCAAGCTGGCCTGCTAAATTCCATACTACTGTTCTTGTGTGCAAAGGTAAATTTTGGTCAGTACTTATGTCATCAAGAATCCTTATGCTTTTAGCAGCTCTGATTGCAGTTGAATCTTCACTTTTTGAAAGAATACCTTTTATTTCATCAGCAGAGCGTCTAATATTTCTTGGAACTGAATCATCATTAACAATACGATCAACAACTTCTATACACTGTCTTATCACTTCAGCCGGTTCAGCTGGCTTTCTCATCATTTTGGAACACATCCTTACATTTAAAATTGAAACAAATACATGTTAATTCAATAATTTTAATATTATTTCGTAATTTAAACTTACTTTAAAAAGCAGCGGTTAATTTAAGTGTTTATATTACTTATAATGTATGAAAGATTTTCGGTGATAACATTGGCTAAGACTGACGAAGACGTAAAACTGGAAAAAATAGGAAAATACTTAGAGCTGGGAGGAACTATGCTGGCTCAACATTGTGAGTGCGGCGCACCACTATTCCGTTACCATGGTAATGTAGTATGTCCTATCTGTGATTCTAATGGTTCTAATAATCCTGACAGTATTGAATCAAGAAAAAATACAAAATCTGGCAGAGAAACTAACGGACAAAATGAGGGTATGCTGCAGGCAAATACAACAAATGCGGATAACATCATATCCAGTCAGACAATTTCTCCAATACCACAACAATCAATATCTTCACCTAAACAAATACCAACTTCTCAAACACCAAAAGCACCCACGTCCCCGGCAATATCTTCATCAATAGCACCCTCCGCTTCAACTGGACAGGCATCAGTACCTGAAGCTACAACAAGAATCATATCACCTGAAACTCAAGATTTTATCAGTAATACCATAATTAACAAAGTGGTTCAGCTCTGCCTTGATCTCCAGCGGGAAAACGATTTGGGCAGGATAAATCAGCAGATGGAAGCTATCAAATCAGGTACAAAGGCACTGAAAAATCTAAAAAAAATTAATTGAATATAAGATAAGTGATATCATTATTCATCCCTTATACTTCCCACCTACCACTTCCTTGATACGCTGCGCGGTCTTCAAACCTATTGACTTGACCTCCATCAGTTCATCAGTGCCGGCCCTCATCACTGTTTCCACAGTACCGAAATGGCGCAGCAATTCACCCGCAGCTGAGGGTCCAATATTAGATATTGCAGAGATAATATACTCTTGCTGTTCTTTCAATGTCATAGCCGTCTTTTTACCATGAAGGCTTGGTGTGCTTAATCCCCGAGAAATAAATAAGTCACAAACCAAAAATATCAAGTTCTCCAAGTACTACTGACAAATGGAGTCAATGGGAACGAAGCATCGACGAAGTAAGAATGTGTTGCAATGCAATTAAGGAGCAATCATGACAAAAAAATCAAC
>JAUWTY010000128.1 GCA_030614485.1 Methanosarcinales archaeon
TGCTCCCGAACACCTTGAAATAATTACTGCTGATGATGAAAAAGTACTTGAGGAAATTACCAATGCAGGTTCTATCTTCCTTGGGCAATATACTCCGGTTTCGGTAGGAGATTATGCTTCCGGCACCAACCATGTGCTGCCGACTGCCGGATATGGCAGGATTTATTCCGGGCTCAATGTAGACCATTTTGTAAAAAAGTCCACAATCCAGAAGCTGAGCAGGGAAGGACTGGCTAAACTTGAGGGTACTATTACCTCACTGGCTGAAGCTGAAGGGTTAAGCGCGCATGCTGAAGCTGTGAGAAAACGACTGCTCTAACATCAGCCCGGGTGTGCCTGTTTTTTTCAGGAAACGTTTAAATATCTTTAGAAGTACATATGATAAGGTGAATACTATGGGGAACTCTAATAAATCGCTCGTTAATCTTATTGTAGGAATTGTACTGATTGTAATAGGTATTGCATGGTATGTTATTGATATTCCAATTCTGTCTTCATATATGGACGGCCCGATTACCTTCACTCCCTTCTGGAAGATACTTGCTCTTTTTATGCTGGGTATGTTTGGCATCTGTATCTTCTTTGTAGGTCTTATCCTTGCATGGATGGGATGGGATGACTACAAGATGGAAAAAGAGATGGCCGAATCAGAAGAGCCTGAAGAAAAAAATGAGTGGGAAGAAGAAGAGAACGAAAAGGAAGACGAAGAAATAGAAGCCGAGGAAGAGATAGAGGAAAAGGCAGAGGCAGAGGCAGAAGAAGAAGTTTCGGACAAGGAAGCTGAACTCGAAAATGAACTCAGGGCTGAGATGGAAAAGGAAAATGAAAAACCTGGATTCACATGCGACATATGCGGTAAAACCGTGAAGAGCAAAGCCGGATTGGCTGCTCACAAGCGCTCACACAAATAATTTCAGGACAGCATAACTGTCGCAACATAGAGATTCCTGTCCCCCAGCAGGGGGACATTGAAATCATTTGTCATTGTCACCCTTAGGGTATGGTTGCCTGCACCCAGCAGTATATTCCCAAAGGGTACATCTATTTTTGATGCACTGGCTATTTCTTTATCTCCCATTATCATACCATCAATCTCCATCCTGGCAGTGGCCCACTCCTCTGGCATCAGTGGCCAGTGTGCCTCCGTACCCCAGCCAGTCAAGGTGACGCTGTACACTGCATCATGTTTTGTCTCAAAATCCGCACTTAATTCATCATCAGGACCACCGCCGGGTGATGACAAAATCCAGTCATTAAAATCCAATACCACAGGCGGCAGGGTAAAAGCAATCTCAGCGCTGCCGTCATGTAGCCCGGCCGAGCGGGCCGTAACCACACTCAAACCTGTATCCCCTGATGTTATGGTTGTGCTTCCGCTGCCGTGGGAATTGGTAATAATCTGGCCTGTACTCAGGTTCCCACGTGAACTGCTCAAGTTGATGACCAGACCCTCTGCCTGCACGTTGGTGCCCATGCTGTCTATGACCTGTACACTGACCCTGGCAGCCATCACTCCATCTGCAGGCACTGAATCCGGCTGCATTGACACCAACAGTCCATTTGGGAGACCTCCGGTGTTGTCAGGTTTTATATACGCATCCACATCATCTGTCAGGTGGGACAAGGTGTAGACATCGCCCCTGCTATATACCAATTCAAAGGTCACTGACTGGCTGCCTCCTTTTATCACTAGAGCTTGCTGCAACCCGTCCACTACGTTTGGTGCCCAGAGGCCACCAGAAAAAACGCCTTCTCTTAGATGAATTGAATTATCAAGTTTTACAAGTGTCTTGCTGCCGTCCGTGAGTTTGTAATATATGACGTTGCCATCATCAGTCTCAAGTCCTGGCGGCGTGTCTGTAAGAATACCGTTGTTGTCGGGGTCAGGGTCCACACCAAAGCATATGTATTCAAGACTGTCTGGTAGCACCAAGTCAAAGTTCCTGATATTACCTGTGGGAGCATACGGGTCGGATAAGTCACGGGCGTATCCTGATTGCATCTGCTGGAAAGATGACTTCAATTCACCCATCTGCCGTTGCATTAATGCTTCATCCATCTGGGGTCCGGCGTTTTTCAAGCCGACTGCTGCAATGGCAATTATAACACCAACCAGTACCAGGTAGACTACCAGTTTCAATGGAACCGTATCAATGCCCTGTTCATCGTCCCACATTTTTCCAGTCACTCCCCGCTAAAAGATAACAATGTATAAATATGATTTGATAATTCAGCTTGCCGGATTAGTGACAAAATGGACAGACCAGATATTAACGGCAGGATAGAGTCATTTGACCAGAGTTTACGGAGCCTTGATAGGCGTCTACGTGCGATTGAAAGGAGATTGTCCGGAAATACGGCTGAATCAAACTTAGTGTTACTGGAACCTGAAAGTGGCCCGTGGACAGACATTGATATTGAAGAACTCACTGGTGAAATGAGTACGTTGCAGGCACTTCTGGATGAAATGCGACTTGAACTGGATACATTAAGATCGAATGACCTGAGCCAGGTAAATAAGTCATTGAGTGAAATGATGCACGATATCCAGACTACCAATGAAAAAATTGAAGCTCTTACCGAGCAACACACAAACCTGAGGGACCAAACTACTACAACGGTAGATTCACTTAGCAGCGACAACAAGTCAGAAATCATATACCTTGGCAAAGAGCTGGAAAAGGTAAATCTCAGGCTTAAACGCCAGGAGAACATGAACAAAATAACCATTGGCAGCATCAAAGTACCTGTAGAATTATCAGGTATTGTGGCGTCGGTTGCTCTTATTACAACAGGTTATCTGGTATGGGCCGACCAGTGGGAAATCATAAGGTCCACCTATTATCCCATAGGGTTGGCTGTGTTATTTGCAGCAGCTGTGATAATAAAGTTCGTAATGTCAAACAGGCAACCAAAAAAGCATAAATATAGTGAAAAAACAAACAGTGTTTAAAAAAAAGATTTGTTTTCAAAATAGACCTGCGGAATATAATAGGTGTATCACTATTATTACTACATAACTAGATTTTGGCACAGTGCTTCCCTTACCAAACACCAATGAAACAAAAGGTTTATTTCTAATAGGCTATATTCCAGAACACCCCAATGCGGGCCGGTAGATCAGGGGTAGATCGCTACCTTGGCATTTGGATTGGCTGTACAAGCTGTCCAACCTAAATGGTAGAGGCCTCGGGTTCAAATCCCGACCGGTCCACTTATAATCTTTGAATAATCCTAGCTTTTGCATCTGATTTCTAAGAAATAATAATAATAATTTATATGTTTAGTTGATATTTAATATATGCGATAGGTACCCCAGGGCGAGATAAGATATTTTCAAGATGACTGCTCTTGCAGCTTCTCCTGCAGCCATAAATTTACGAGAGTATCAGGTGAAATACCACGGCGTCTGGCAGATGCCAGGATTTTATCCGAAAGTTCATTGTCCACTGCGTAGTATATAACTTCGGATTTGATATCAACTTCGAACTCAGCAGGTCTAGTCTCATCCCAATGATCAGCAAGCTCATTTATGTCCCAGAATTCCCCAATTTCGTCGTAGTCCCGTGCTTTTGATATAGAACTTTTATTGTTGTTCATATTTCTTCCTTTCAGCACCAGTCATGTCTCGTGCAGATAGTATAAGTGCATGTTTATTTTTTTTATATATAAAGAAGAGGATTAGAAACCTGCCTGCATCTGACCAAAGACGGCAAGATGACACATGCCGGCGCCTGGCTGCTGTGTGATGACATCACCCGCTATACCTTGCAGGCGCATGTAACCTGTGCAATGTTCAGGGGAACGACCAAAACATACATCCTCGACCGCAAGGATTTTGCCGGCGACCTCTATACAATCTATGAAGAGGGAATAGCCTACTTGCAGGCCAAGTTGAACACTGCGCTGATTCCCCATGCCAGAGGTCGGGACGAACGGCTGGAATTGCCTGAATTTTTAACATGTTCTCCCGAACAGTTGAATTTTACATCCACAGCACTCAAAAAATCGTCAGAAATCGATAATATTGTGATAGTTACCACTATTCCCATATCACTCTAC
>JAUWTY010000007.1 GCA_030614485.1 Methanosarcinales archaeon
GGTTGTGATTATTATGTTTTGTGCCTTTTCGATTGCAGCTTTTTTGAGTATGTTCTCTTTGCTTGCACTGCCAAGTATTGCGGTAATATCGTTGTCTGCTGCATACCGTATGAATTCTTCATTGATGTCAATAACCACTAACTGTTCTATGTCATATTTTTTATTGAGCAGTTCGTCCACAACAGCCTGACCTGTCATGCCATAGCCGCAGATAATAATATGATTGTTAAGTTTTTTTTGCAACTTCTTCAGCTCCCTTTCTTCTCGATATTGCTGGTATACGAATTGATAAGCTGTTCCAATGAATATCAGCCATACAAATATCCTCCCGGGTGTGATTAGAAAAGCATCCAACATCCTTGCAAGAGGTGTGACTGGCACGATGTCCCCGTAGCCCACTGTCATGACCGTGACCATTGTGAAATATATGGCATCAATAAAGCTAAACACGCCTGTTGGATCATTCTGGTCAAGCATTCCACCCGGATCAAAATGGTTTTCAAGAAACCATATGATAAAAGCAAGTATCAGGATAAAGGCCATTACAAGTACAATGCGAATGGCAACCATTCCAATGGGCGACCTCTTTTCCTTTAAGTACAAATAATGCCAATTTTGTGCCATCTTATCACTTGATTTATTCTATATTCCTTTTAAACTAAAACTATTTGCAAAACAGGCATAGAACGTAATTGAAGTAAAATTAACTATCATCAAACAGAGCAGGGGTCAATTATCGATTACATCCGGCACCCCACAATATCCTATTTGTTATCATTGTTATGTTGATAAAAGGTGAAAACCCTTATATCCGTTCCAGACAAAATAGTGCCTGATAGCACAACAGAAATATCAATCAAAAGACAATCCATAGTTGTACCGTTCATGTATTCCATTAAACTGATATTCAAAAAGAGGTGAGGACAATTACCAAAGAAAGTACCGGCGAAAAACCCACTAAAATCGCAGTCATCAGGTGCGACATTGTGTCAGAAGCCTGCCCCGGTATCGCCTGCTTTATGGCATTCAATAAGCGGACGGGTTATTTTGAGGATTATGATAAAAATGCGGAGATAGTCGCCTACTTCACATGCGGCGGCTGTTCAGGACGTCGCGTCTATCGTTTAATTAAATCCCTGAAACGATTCGGGGTGGATGTGGTGCACCTGAGTTCCTGCATGCAGATGGAGGATTATCCCGAATGTCCTCATATCGATTCCATCAAAAAAACGATAACAGATGCAGGTTTGGAACTGGTTGAGGGCACTCACCACTAAAAGAGATGATAACAATGGTAAAAAGAACAATCGTAACAATAGATGAAGAAAAATGCACCGGATGCGGAAAATGCGTTGCACCATGTGCTGAAGGAGCTATAGAGATCATAGATGGCAAGGCAAAGGTAATGTCAGAGGATTTGTGCGATGGCATGGGATACTGCATCGGCATCTGTCCGGAAGGCGCCATAACCATAGAGGAACGTGAGACCTTGGAGTTCAACGAAGAAAAAGCAGAAAGCCAGCCCAAAAAGTCTGACATATCTATCAGGTGCTTCAACTGCAACAAAGGAGAGGATGAGGTATACCTACTGCCCCTGCGCCATGAAATGAAAAGCGAATGGGTGTGCACACGCTGCCTGCCTATGTTAATACACGGTTGAGCTGGTATGGAAGAAATCAGCCTTGTACTCACATCCCCGGTGGATAACCTTTGTGATTATACGTTCAATTTCCATTACCTGAACCAAAAACTGGACCCGGAATCGCAGATACCAGACCAGACCGAAGGGGCATACACATACCTGGACCTGGTTGATGGCCTGAAAAAAGGTGCCGATATCCATATCAAGGGCAATGTAGGTGACCGCCTGGCCTTCAGCATGGGTGCGGATATGGAACACCTTGGCGGCACAGGGAAGCCAGAACTTGCAGGTCGGATATTCGTTGATGGAAATGTAGGTGCCCAAGCGGGTATGGGTATGGTGACCGGTGCGCTGTATGTCAGCGGGACCCTGAAGGAGCCGCTGGGTAACATTATTGAGTTTGCTTCTGATGAGGACGGCTACAGGAAATTCCGCTCGATAACAGATATTTTGTGCAACGGGCCTGGAGAGGATACTTTGTTGTCCAATTCCCTCGATGAAGATGAGAATATCCTGAGCCTCAGCGACGGAATCCTGCGTGGTACCATCGGTGCCCGCATGGATTGCAGGGGTACCGTGGTTGTGGAAGGTGATGCCTACAACGGCACAGGATTGCTTATGCGCAGGAGTACTGTGTATGTGAAGGGGAGCGCCGGTATGAACACGGGTTCCAGGCTGGACGGGGGTACGGTGGTGGTCAGCGGTAAAGTGGATGAATTCGCAGGCGCTTACATGAAATCCGGCAACCTTGTCATCAATGATGCTAAAGGATACGTGGGTGCAAATATGACTGGAGGCGCCATATATTCCAGGAAGAAAGTGTCGCTGAGTCCGCCTGCCGCATCAGGTAAAAAGAGTGGCGAGAACAGCAAAATGCTGCGCAGGGTACTGGACGTGGGGCGACTGGAGGCCATGTTGTACAACAAGTATGAAGTTGGTTCGAAAAAAGAGGAATCTGTAAAAGTGCACATGCGCGACGGTTCTGTAATTATGAGAAAGGTTGATAACAAAACATAGGAGTATATTTGAATGGTTGTGAAAATAATCGAAACAATTGGTTCGTCCCCGGAAAGCTGGGAGGCTGCAATAAAGAATGCAGTAGATGATGCATCAGAACTCCCGATATTCAAGTCAAAGAGCAACATCACACAGGTCAATGTGAAGAGTTTTGACGTGGGAATTGAAGATAACCAGATCAGTCTGTTTAAGTGTAGGGTAGAGATTCTGCTGGAATAACATAAATAAGAGTCAAAGCTACAGTACCTCTTACAACCCCAGGTAAACACCCTGCATCAGCAATGCATCCCCCTCCAGGTTAGGGCTTTCGCATATCACAGTACCCCTGATATCATACTCTTTAAACGCTCTGATAAGCCCATGATAATCCATATCGGACTCCTTAAGTTCCAGGTGTTTCTTCTCACCCTTCGGCCCGTACTCGATACCTGACACATGGATATGCATATTATCCAGCCCCTCCCTGCCCAGGTAATCCTCTACCTTATTGAGTATCCCGCAAAACTCTTCATACGAGTTTAGTGCTCCCTCCCGCGCGTGCATGTGCGAGAAATCATAGCAAGGCATTACACCCTCAAGCTCAGCACTCATCTCCAGTAGTTCAATAAGAGTACCGAACTGTGAACCCTTACCAGTAGTCTCCGGGCGCAGCAGTACATCAATGCCCTCATCCTCAAGCTGGGCAGCCATCTCAAGCAGGTGGGTCTTCACAATACCAAATACCTTTTCCGAAGGGTCATCGTGATAAAAAGCCGGATGGAACACTACACCCCTGGCACCGAATATGGCACCTATATGTGCTGAATCAAGAATGCGCTTACGGCTGGCGTCTACTTTATCCATTTCCCTTGAATTGAGATTAATGTAATATGGTGCATGTACGCTGAGCGCAACATCATTTTTGGTGGCGGCGTTACCTACCTTTCCGGCAGTTTCGGCCCCCATCCTTACCCCCCTGACAAATTCAACCTCCATGCATTGTAGTCCTAACTCACGTATCCGTTCCACCCCGGAAATACTGTCCCTTGATGAGGAACTTATTGGCGTGCCTGCCGTTCCGAACCTTAAAGTGTTCATGTGAGTATTCTTGTGTAAAAAGTATTTATGAGTATTTATTTTTTAAAAATTGTTTTTTTACCCGAGATGACTGGTATATTGAGTTATATCATTATAATGATTAGAATGATTATAATGAGATATATTTATATATCATAACTTCCATTGTATTAATTATCAGGGCAGTCATCATTCTCCTATTCCCACCCCACTTGCATACTTTTGATTGATTGCCCTTAAATTTCTTTTGCTCAGCACAACTACAACAGTTATATCTGCAATTTGAAAAATTATGTCTGTTATCTACACATGTTATAAAAAACTTAAAGTCAAAACAATAAGAAACATGGGTTTCTAAAGACATGTCAGATATTTTCAATAAACTGCACCCCGACATACAGGCGATTCTTTCCAAAATGGGATTTACCAAACCCACTGAGCCACAGGTACGTACCATCCCCAAACTGCTAAAAAACCAGAACCTGCTGCTCATTGCACCCACTGGTAGTGGTAAGACCGAAAGTGCAATGCTGCCCGTGTTCCACCATATCCTGAACCGCCCGGATGAAGAGCGCACCGGCATATCAGCGCTATATATTACTCCGCTTCGGGCACTGAACCGGGACATGCTCTTACGGTTGGAGCGCATGGGTGGGGAAATGAACGTCGATGTCCAGGTGCGCCACGGGGACACCTCAAAATACCAGCGCCAGAAGCAGAGTACTCACCCCCCCGACGTGCTCATAACCACCCCAGAAACCCTGCAGATAATGCTGACAGGCAGCCGGCTGCGCAAGAACCTGGAATCAGTACGGCACGTCGTGGTAGACGAGGTACATGAACTGGCGGCCAGCAAACGGGGCGCCCAGTTGTCAATTGGCCTTGAACGGCTGGTGGAAGTGGCAGGTGAGTTCCAGAGGATTGGACTGTCGGCTACAGTGGGCAGTCCGGTCACTGTAGCACGATTCCTGGCAGGCTCTCATCGGGAAATAGATGTGGTGGAAGTCTCAATTTATAAGGATCTGGAATTCAATGTGGTTACGCCCCAGGTCAATTCCGACGATCGCTCCAGCGCCCGCAGCCTGATGTGTACACCTGAGATGGCATCACACCTGCGAGTCATTAGCGACATCGTATATTCACATAAGTCCACGCTGATATTCGTAAATACGAGGGAGGCTGCCGAAGCCCTGGGTTCCAGGTTCAGGATGCAGGAATTGTCCATTGGTGTGCATCACGGTTCCCTGTCAAAAGAGGCCAGGATTGAGATGGAAGATATGTTCAAGGCAGGCGACCTGAGGGGACTTATTTGCACCAGTTCCATGGAACTGGGTATCGATATCGGGGACGTGGACCATGTGGTACAGTATATGTCCCCGCGGGAAGTGTCCAGGCTTATCCAGAGGGTGGGACGGGCAGGACACCGGATACATGAGACCTCAAAAGGAACCATCATTGCCACCAATCCCGATGATGTGCTTGAAGCATGGGCCATAATTCACAGGGCACATGAAGGCATGATCGAGGAGACGCTTATCCATGAAGGGTCGGGTGACACACTGGCGAACCAGATTGCCGGTATGGTACTGGATTTTGGTGAACTGGACAGTGGGCGAATCCATGATATTGTGACAAGGGCCTACCCTTTCCGTAATATAAGCCATGAAGAAATTGACCGGATATTGCAGCAGGTAGGTGATACCAGATTGGTCTGGTATGAAAAAGATGATCACAAGCTGGGGAGGCGTCGCAAAAGCTGGCAGTACTATTATGCCAACCTGTCCATGATACCTGATGAAAAGAAATATGACGTGCTGGACATGGTGAGCGGCAGGCCAGTGGGCATGCTGGATGAAATATTCATTGTAAATTTCATAAGACCGGGAGCAGTCTTCATTGCCAGGGGTGAGATGTGGAGGGTGATGGAGATACTGGATGAGCGCAGGCGCATCAAGGTAGAGCCGGTACGGGACCCGGGGGGTGAAATACCATCCTGGGTGGGTGAGGAGATACCAGTACCTTACGGTGTTGCAAATGAGGTCTCACGCATCAGGTCCTACATTGGAAAGAACGTAAGGGACAAACTATCTGAGGATGAAATAATCAGGCAGAGTATGAAGAGTTATCCTACCGATAAGGATACGGCTCTTGGTGTGCTGGAAGTAATTCGTAAACAGGTGGATAAAGGGTACGCAGTACCGGATAGAGACAGCATTGTGGTGGAGAATGCAGAGGGGTCTGTTATCATCAACGTGTGCGGGGGGCATAAGGTGAACAATACCCTGGGTGGAATACTCACCGCCCTGCTTTCAGCAAGGCTGGGTACCAGTGTTGCTATGGAGATTGACCCGTACAGGATAAAACTTGACCTGCCCTCGCGCATCGGTGCAGCGGATGTGGTCAGACTCATACAGGGCCTGGACCCTGCCCACGTGGAACCCATCATCGAGATGTCTTTGAAACATACCACTTTCTTCAAATGGAAGATGATACAGGTAGCCAAGAAGTTCGGTGCCCTGGGTGTGGATACGGATTATTCACGCATAAGTATGCAACGACTGCTGGACGTGTATGAGGGAAGCCCCATGTATGATGAAGCGGTCAGGGAGATTTTCCAGGATAAACTGGATATTGGCAGGACTATGGATTTAATTAACCGTATCGCAGCTGGGGAAGTAGCACTGATAGTCCAAAAGGCAAGCCCGATCGGAACATCGGGTTTCATGGGCGGCCGGGACCTGGTCTCTCCGGCGAGAGCGGATGCTTCCATTATCGAAGCTTTGAAAGACAGGATAATGAATGACCGGGTGATACTGTTCTGTGTGACCTGCAAGAAATGGGTGTCCCGAACTAAGGTATCCCGGGTACCGGAAGTACCTGAATGTCCTTTGTGCCACAGCAGGATGATAGCTGCTCTGAAGCCGTGGGAGGAAGAGGAGATTAAGCAGGTACGTAAAAAAGAGAAAACTTCAGATGAAATAAAGCGGGTTCGCAGGGTGCACCGCAATGCCAGTCTGGTGCTGTCTCACGGCAGGAGTGCTGTCATTGCCCTGGCAAGCAGGGGACTGGGGCCGGAAACTGCATCCAGGGTAATACGTAAGATGCGCTTGGATGAGGATGGGTTCTACCGGGATATCCTTGAAGCTGAGCGGAATTATGTACGAACAAAGAGGTTCTGGGATTAGTTTGTTCGTATGACCACAAACTATATTAATATGACTGACAATATATATTTAATAGAAGCCGTGTCTACTAATAAATTCAATTCAAAACACGTTTTACCTCCTATACGTTAAATGTGTATTAGCCATCTGGATACGGCTTCTACCTCCATTTATTGTCGCTGACATATTTGCCAAGCATTATCTATTCTCAATTATGCCCACCTTTATAGTGCCCCTGCATTATAGGATAACTAAAAAACTCTATATATCACTTATTACAAGTAAGGTAGCATCTGCATACTATTGTATTGCAGGACACATTGGGCCTGTGGTCTAGTCGGTTATGACATCGCCTTTACACGGCGGGGATCCGGAGTTCGAATCTCCGCGGGCCCATTTCATTCACGTTCTAATTGCTTTTTCTTGTTTTGCTTATGAACAAGTGCTGCAACTGCTATGGGTTGTATTGTACAAAGATGAGGTAAATTTCTAAGTGTTCATGATAGATCTGTACGAAGAGTGCGTAGCACTAAAAATATATGATCAGATGGTCGTTTCCATGACTCAGCAACATGGAGATGTAGGTTGATGGATCATCAGGGAGCCATCGATAGTATGTCCACATCTTTTCAAATATTTGTATGTAGTGTAGAGATGACTATCTCATATGGACATATTGTTCGGAGATACTGAGCTAGTGGCAGCAATAGGGATACTTAGATATCCTGGCGTAATTAGGATAGTCAATTTATTGTGGTATTGATATTCATAATCGAGACTGTATTCTGGCATTTTTTTTGGACTTTGGCCATATGAATCCCTACGGCTGGCTGCCACCCGGCTGCCCTTACGGGCTGTGGGTGCAGGGTTAGTTTATCACACAATTTGAATATTATATTTTAAATGCCATGACAACACACCACCACTTTCCCCCCCTCGCCTTTGCATCGGTCTGAAAAATAAAATAAGCAATAATGGAACTGTTTACAGCTTTAGATGCGGAGGTCCGACCTGTGCACCCCATCCACCCGATATGCCAGTTACCATCTAATTTGAAGTGGATACAAAATTAGCTATTAATAGGCTTTTATTTGCCATTTGAAGCTTTAATATCAATTTTGCCACGGGCTCAATTGAGAGGATTTACGAAAATCAAAGCTATTTCCCGGATTCACCCAGCCATTGCCTTATTAAATAGATCATTGATGCAGCGAGCAGTATCATCACTACGACTATTAAGGGATTTATAATCGTTTTTGATGAATTTGTCTCTATTCTGCCCAGGTTCCAGTCGTAAAGGAAGACTTCGGTGTAGTATGCTGCAAGGTCGGGGTTTTCGATTATGATGCCGATCTCCCTGTTGTAGGTCGGGCTATGTTTGTTCCAGTTTATCGAGGAGATCAGTACCCTTTGACCGTCAACGATCACACCTTTATTATGAATTTTTGTAATTCCATCCCGTTTCACAAGCCGTGCTTCAAGGTCCAGGTTCTCCTGCAAGGCGAGATCGTTCAGGTAGTTGCAGAGTTCATCATTGTCATTCTCCTCGTTTGTGTTGTACCACATTGAATCAAGGAGGACTTTCACTTCCACACCCTGCGTTGCAGCATTGATTGCAGATTGAAGGTAAGGGTTCTCATCGGTTCTCCAGTTCCTCCTTATATATGCCTGCTCGATATAGAGCGTCTTTTCAGCAGAGTTTATCGTCTCGATGATCGTTTCATAATGGAGGCTGTTATCAGGTCCGATAATCATGCTCGTTGTGAATTCAGCATTTATGTTCTTTGATTCAAATACCTTATGTCCGTAGCGGTTATCTGGCTCGTCCGAATCGGATTTTGATCCCTGTGGCAGGTCACTGGGACTAATCTTTATTCCGTGTGCCCAGTCATGCTCAAATATGGAAGACATATCATGGAATATTTCCCGGTCTTTTATGACAACACCCCAGCCGCGATTTCCAATCAAGCCATCGGGCGGATACCCGCCACTGTTCCAGTTCTCAGAACCGATAATTATGGTATCGCTGTCAATCAATGCGTACTTTGCATGGTTCAGCCGGTAAAGCGAATCATTACTGAACCGAACCTCTCCACCTTTTTCTATGATATGTTTGAGTATTTTGACTTCAGTATCGCTGATACCGCCAACAGGGCTGCCCTCTATGAGAATATACACCGTTCCACCTCGACTGAGCAGATCTACCACTTCCCGCTCAATATCCTGGCTTTCGAAGAGATAAACATTCACTCTGAGAATGGATGCACTCCGAATCTCCTTTTGAAGAATCTCAAGACTGCAATCTGGTGATACAAAGACTGTGACCTCACCTGAAAATGATTTCGAAGATGGCATAAACTCTGACTGCCCGCGGTAATACTCTTTAAGAGGCAGCCACTCATATGCAGTATCCGTGTCTTTATCAAGATAGAAGCGCCTGAATATGCGCTCTTCGGAAGCGCTGCCAAGTATAGGTCCCTTCCATCCTTCTCCTTTATATTCTGAGTGTCCGTATATGACACAATCCACCATGTGTAACGCATTATCGAGAAGTATCACCTCGTCTCCACTGTTACTGAGCTGGATCCCGTCTGCTGGAAGTTCGATTCGGTAGTTTGATTCCGGATCAAGGATTGTTCCACCAGGTATTTCTAATTCTCCCTCAAGATCTGTAAGAATAAAACCTGATATATCAATTTCCTGACCTGTCGGGTTGTAGATAACTACATACTCGCCCTGATCCATCAGGGCTTCCGGATTTGGAAGAAACTCAAATATTACCGGATGTGTGATACTGGATGCTGACGATGGATTTATGGCAGATACTGCGAGAAGAAGAGCGCATAGAAGTATAACCAAATTAATTCTAATAATGCGCCCCTTCCTTAACTATCAGGTGTTGACTATTTTTATTTGCATGCAGACACATCGTCTTAGAACTCCCTTACTAATTTATTAGCTTTCCCATAGCAATCTCTAATCTGCTCAGTTAAGGCACAGGACAACGTGGTGAATTAGACTTTCTGACGTTTCAGGCCAACTGCCAGGATAAGAAAGCTATGAAGAGTGTAATGCGAACCATCGTAAGAATCGTGATTGCGAATAAGCGAAATCGGACTGACACGCTTAAATCAAAATCCATACCTTCCCCCTGAAGCCTCTTTCGGTAGCTTCACCCGTACCGTAAACTGGTACAACACTTTCCCGCCTTGCACCCGCAAATACTTTGAACTCTCCTTCTTGCTGCCTCCCAGCACCTTCATTATCCTGGCAGCCGCATGCCTGGCACTTGCAACATTGGTGATATAGACATCAATCCCCCGCTTAACATCAAGATATTCGTAATCCACGCCGCTGCAATATTTCCCGACAATATTATGTACCGACCTGGTCTCATCTTCGGTCATCTGCCGATCGGCCCGTACCTGGAGGATTGCATCATGTCCCATGTATTATTCACCCGGCTTAAATGCCTGAATATTTCCCTTCCCACTCATACATATCACTTTGCATAAAGCCTCTCACACTGGCATGAAGCGAAATGTTCTTATAGAACTGCAAACAATTAAGACGCTTCACTGACAGAAAAATTTTTTATATCTGTAACGGGGTAATGACATGAAAATAGTACCATTAGGTAAGAGAGTTTTAATCAAACCGGTCAAAGAAGAAGAGAAGACTGCGAGCGGGATATACATCCCTGAAACTGCCAAGGAAAAGAAAAAGCAGGGCATCGTAGTAGAAACAAGCGCATCAATGGAAGAAAAAGAATGTCCCATCAAGAAGGGAGATATCATACTGTACTCAGGGTACAGTTTTGAAGAGATGGACATTGACGGTGAGCAGTATATAGTCCTTGACCAAAAAGACATAATCGCAAAAATAGAGTAGGTGAACAATATGGCAAAACAATTAACTTTTGATGATGAAGCAAGGCATGCCCTCATGAGAGGCGTGGACCATCTTGCCAATACAGTAAAGATAACACTGGGACCAAAAGGCAGATACGTGGTGCTCTCAAAAAGTTTCGGCAGCCCGGTAATCACCAATGACGGTGTAACCATTGCCAAAGAGATCGACCTTGAGAACCCATTAGAAGATTTGGGCGCCCAGCTGGCAAAGGAAGTCGCCACCAAGACCCAGGACGTAGCCGGTGACGGAACCACCACAGCCACACTGCTGGCCCAGGCCATCCTGCACAAAGGTATGAAGAACATCACAGTTGGAGCCAACCCCATCGAGATCAAACGGGGTATCGACAAAGCTACAGAAAATGTGGTAGAATACATCAAATCAAAGAGCGAAGAGGTTAAAGGCAAAGAAAAGATCACACAGGTAGCCACCATTTCAGCAAATAATGACGAAGTCATTGGCAACCTCATCTCTGATGCCATGGAAAAAGTAGGCTCAACCGGTGTCATCACTGTTGAAGAGGCAAAGTCCATGGAAACCTCTCTGGAAGTAGTGGAAGGTATGCAGTTCGATAAGGGCTACATCTCCCCCTACATGTCCACCGATACCGAACGCATGGAAGCAGTACTTGAAGACCCGATGATACTGATCTTTGACAAGAAGGTAAGCTCGATGAAAGAATTCCTGCCAGTCCTCGAAGCAGTGGTCAAGGAAAACAAACCCCTGTTTATCATAGCCGAAGATGTGGAAGGCGAAGCACTCGCCACTACCGTTTTGAACATCATTCGCGGCAGCCTGAAAGTATGCGCGGTCAAAGCACCTGGCTTTGGTGATGAGCGCAAGGAAATAATGGAAGATATCGCAGCACTCACAGGCGCAAATGTCATCAGCGAAGAGAAGGGCATGAAACTTGAGAACACTACCTTAGCAGATCTGGGCAGTGCCCGCAAGATCAGGGTGAACAAGGAAAAGACCATCATCATCGAAGGACAGGGTAATAAAGAAGATATCGCCAGGAGAGTCACTGTTCTCGAAGGACGCATCAAACTGGAAGATTCTGAGTACAAGTTAAAAGAACTCAAGAAGCGCCTGGGCAAACTGGCAGGTGGAGTGGCAGTGATCAATGTGGGCGCCGCCACCGAGACCGAACTCAAGGAAAAGAAGATGCGACTGGACGATGCATTGAATGCCACCAAGGCAGCTATCGAGGAAGGTGTGGTGCCCGGTGGCGGTGTCGCTCTACTCAGGGCAGCAGCCGAACTGGATAAACTGACCCTGGAAGGCGACCAGATGATAGGAGTGGACATTGTGAAGATCGCACTGGAAGAGCCGGTTAAGCAGATTGCCACCAACGCCGGTAATGAAGGGGCAGTTATTGTTGAAAAGTTGAAAGGCGACTCTAACCCCAATATGGGTTTTGATGCAAAGACCGACTCATACAAAGATATGGTTGAAGCCGGTATCATCGACCCCGCAAAAGTGGTCCGCAGCGCACTTCAAAATGCAGCCAGCATAGCAGGTTTGATGCTGACAACCGAAGCTCTTGTCACTGACATTCCAGAAGAGAGCCCGGCCGGAATGCCCGCAATGCCGGGACCTGAGAGTTACATGGGAATGTAACTCTTTTTTCCTTTTTTTTCTTTTTGTTTCCTGTTCCCATTGTTTAGATTTTACAATGGAATTCTTCATCCCACAACAGTAAGACCTGACACCTTAACCGTAGGTGTGATAATATTACCCAGACATCTGGCATCACGTCCTGCACCCGTGATATTTTGAAGCAGCTGGAACATATTACCCGATACCATCATGGACTTAATCGGGCTCTTTACCTCCCCGTTCTCGACCAAAAATGAATTGCGCGCCTCCACACTGAAATCCCCGGAAATGGGATTGGCTGTATGGGCACCTATCACCGAACCCACCAGCACACCGCGGCGCGTATCGGCCACTATGTCACTGGCAGGATATTGAATCAATAAGTTGCGCACATCGATGGTCGTGGTCATGGCATAGTTGTTCCTCACCGCGCTGGCCGTCGAGTCCACACCGTCCTTGCCTGCCGTATAAGTATCGTACAGGTATGTACCCAGCACACCATTCTCGATGATATGGTTGGTCCGGGACGGGGTACCCTCATCATCAGACCGGGCAGAACCAATACCGCCTTCCAGCAGCCCGTCATCAATGATATTTAATCCTTCAGCGCATATCTTGCTACCCAGTTTTCCTGTCAGGGCTGAACGTCCTTTCTGGACACTCTCGGCACTCAATGACGGCAGCAGTGTACTCTCAAGCAGATCTGCAATGGCAGCAGGTTTTAGCAAAATATCGGTCTCACCGCTATCCACCTTCACACCACCCACTGACGCCACCGCCTGCCTGGCAGCCTCTTTACCAATTTTATAAAAATCAATGTCAAGATTTCGAGAAATGTCAAACTCGTATGCAGTGGACATTTCACTGTCCTCTCCAGCCCGGCAATCCAGCATACCATCTATCCTGCTGGTATGCTCCACCATTTCCACGCCATTGGAGTTCAATATAAAATAACTGGAATCTGAACATGAGAACCTGCCCGCTGTGGGTACCGCATAATTGACCGTTGCTGCCCCGTCCACCATTCGAAGAGCCAGGTCGATGCAGGTATCTATATCCATTTCTGCAACCCTTGGGTCATGAATACCAGCAACTGGTGCATATTCCGATATCCGGGGCAGTCCCTTCCAGTCAGGGTCACTATCACGTACCCGTGCCGAACTTACTGCCGCCTGGGCCGCATCATTGAGCCTGTCAGGGTCATTGGTTGATGAAAAACCCACTGCTCCATTCACCACTGCCTTAATGCCAAGACCCTGGGTATGACTTTCCTTTGCCAGGTCCACCTTATCCATCTGGATATCCACATGAACTCCCCTGCTTGTGAGCCCGAACACCTCAACCTCATCAGCACCCGCCTGTTGTGCAATATGCAATGCTTTCTCTGCCAAATTAAATATGACATTAATGTCGCTGCTCATCCGCTACCACCCACTAATGCACTGGATACCAGGATATGTGGTGACCCGTCACATACAGGCACTGCCTGCCCGCCTTTACCACACCTGCCCGAATTCATCTTCATATCACCCGCTGCCAGCTGCACGTTTTGTAGTATGTCCAGAATGTGCCCGGACAGGGAGACATCACGCAGTGGTGTGGTCAGTTCACCATTCTCAACCATGTACCCGCGCTCGGCATTGAACTGGAACACACCCTCGCCCGGATTCACTTGACCTCCCCGGCTGCCAAGTAAGTACACACCGTCCTTCATCTCAGCCAGCATTTCATCAAAACCCGAATCCCCGTTCTCGATATAAGTATTACTCATCCTGATAATGGGACGTGACAGTCCCTGGGACCGGGCATGTCCGGGCCGACCTGTCCCAGGCAAAAGCGCTGCCGTTTCCCTTGAATGTAAATACGACTTGAGCACGCCGTCATCAATCACAGTAGTAGCTACTGATTCCACGCCGTCATCATCCATAGGATAATATCCAAAACCGTGCATGGACGGGTCGTCCATTACCGTTATGCAGGGTGCAGCTATCTGGCTGCCCACCTTGCCCGAGAGAATGGAATTGCCCTCTACCACGTGGTCTGCCTCCACAGCATGACCCACAGCCTCATGAATGAACACCCCGGCCAGTTCCTGGTCCAGTACCACTGGCATCCTGCCACCTTTGGGTACCTTTGCAGATAATAGTTCCACAGCCGTATTACCGGCCTCTTCTGCCAGTTCCAGGGCATCGTACTTGTCGAACAGTTCATATCCGCACACATCGAACTCGCTCCCCCTGCCCATCTGGAAAATACCGTTTTGGGATGCCACCGCAGTAACTGCAAACCCTGTCCTGACCAGGCTGTACTCGGCTTCCACACCCTCAGAGTTACTGTATTCCACCACGAGCTCGCTCTCTGAATAAAGCACGGTGGTACTTGTCACATCAGGTACCTTTGCCCTTTTGTGCATCTCAAGCAGCAGTTCAACCTTCTCATCAATGTGCACATCATTTGGGTCTTTTTGGGCCACAGGAATATCATGTAACCGGGGTGGCTCCACCTCAGCCAGTCCCTTGCCTTTCCTGGGCGACTTAGCATGGGTCTGGCTGGCAAGTTTCACTGCCCGCTCAAGTACATGCGTACTGTCTTTCGTATCGTCTGAGGATACAAAACCCCAGGAACCCTTGACCAGCGCCCTGCATGATATACCGTGGGCAAAATTATTCGATATTTCCTCAATTTGTCCGTTGTCAATAAATACAGAACGACCGATGCTCCTCAATACCCTTATGTCATGAAAATCTGCTTGTAGCGCTGCCAAATGTATCCAACCTTTTATTGTGCCGGGCTCAGAGTTCCTATAACTTTATCAGGGAGGGTCAGATTGAATCTTGGGAACGAGGAAGCCTTCTTTATCTTCTCAATCAGGTATTCCTTTTCAATTCCCATCATGGATCTCTCCAGCACTTCTGAAATGTTCGATACAGGGACAATCTCTATCTTATCCTTGAACTCATCCTCGATCATCACATCGCCCATATTGGACCTTGGGATGATAATGGTCTTGATGCCTGCCTGAGCAGCCGCCTCTATCTTATAAGTCACACCACCCACAGGTAGCACGTCGCCCCTTACTGAAAGCGAACCGGTCATAGCTACTGTCTGGTCCACCGGGATATTCTCAAAAGCTGACAGTACGGCAGTGGCTATGCTGATAGAAGCACTATCGCCTTCCACACCCTCGTAAGTACCTATGAACTGGATATGTACGTCCATGGTCGTGGTATCCTTGCCGCCGACCTTCTTGATAAGGGCAGATACATTATCCACTGCTTCACGGGCTATCTTCTTGAGCATGCCTGTGGCAATTATCCGTCCTTCGGAACTGGACTGGGATGGTGTTACTTCAGCCAATATGGGAAGTACTATACCTGAATCACTGCCCATTACTGCCAGGCCGTTTACCCTGCCTACCATTGAGCCCTCGCGTTCGAACATCTGGTAATCCTTTCGTCGCTCAAGGTACTG
>JAUWTY010000009.1 GCA_030614485.1 Methanosarcinales archaeon
AGAAGACCTGAGAACCCTTCTTTAAGGGTAGAGCGGGTGATTTGATATTGCAGGGATATCCAGAATGACATATCCGTGAATGTATCTTCCTCAAAATCTGGCATATCAATCCCTCATCGGTGGTTTTATGTATCGTTAACATAAATAAACTGCTATTTAAGGTAGATTTGTTATGCCCAAAAAGATTGAACATTGTTCACTGAACATGAAAGAGCTCCTTGTGGGGATGAAAGATACTTCTGAACTAATGCTTGACCTGGCATATTCTGCGGTTATCTATGACGATGACGATATAGCAGAAGAAGTACTCCGTCTGGAAGAAAAAGTTGATACCCTTCAGTATCACATGCAGATAACTGCCATGCAGGCTGCCCGTAGCACCGACGATGCCCACCAGCTATCAGGTGTCCTGAAAGCTGCATCTGCAGCAGAGAATATTGCCAACGCTGCAGGTGATATAGCCAATATCGTACGGCTTAAGATGGGCATCCCACCAGAACTCAAGGCAGATATCCGTGAAGCCGAAGAAACAGTGACACGGGTAACAATTGAACCAGATAGCCCCATTATCGGTAAGACACTTGGTGAACTAAAACTTGAAACCGAAACCGGTATGGGTGTCATAGCCATACGGCAGGGTTCGTCCTGGATATATGACCCGGAGTGGGATACATCTGTTTTGGCAGGGGATATCCTGTTTGCACGAGGTCATGATGAAGGACTCCCCCTTTTTACGGAATTGGTCACAGGAAAGCCCTTTGTAAAGCGTGAGTTCAAATCCACTGGCACCCTTGACGACCTGGATAAAGCAGTGGATATTGTAATAGAGATGAAGAACAAATCTGAACTCTCGGTTGGTCTGGCATATTCTGCTGTACTGTTCTATAACAAGGAAATCGCAGATGAGGTCAGGATACTGGAAGAAGAAATGGACCAGATGAAGCACGACCTCCAGCACTGGGTGCTTGAGAGTGCCAGGCATATGGATGATGTAGACCAATTGAGGGGTCTGTTACATCTTGCAAACGCTTCTGAATATATATCTGATGCCGCCTACGAGATTGCAGATATTGTACTTCGTGAGATAGAACTGCATCCTATCTTCATGATGGCGGTCCGGGAATCAGATGAGGTGATATCAATGATCAATGTATATGACTGTTCACCCATTGTTAACAAAACCCTGGGTGAACTTGAACTTTCTACAGAGACCGGTATGTATATTATGGCGGTTAAACGAGGCAGCCGATGGATATACCGACCCAGTGCAAGGACCCGAATAATGGGCGATGACGTGCTCATTGCAAGAGGTTCCCATGAAGGTGAAGCCCATCTACTTGAAATGACAGCTTGTCAGGTGGAAGTGGAAAAATAACTGAAGTCGAAACAATTTTTTTGACAATTAAAATAGCTAAAAGTATTGCTAAAAAAACAACTAAAAGAAGAGCTAAAAATAAGTAGTGAGGCTGGAACTATCAGTCCAGCCCGCACAGTTTGAAGAATTAAGGTACTGTTTAACCGAACAGTGCGCCAAGTCCTTCCATTCCGCTCTCTTCTGCCTCTTCTTTAGATTCTTCCTCAGCTGCTGCCTCTTCGGCTGCTACCGGGGCTTCGTCTGAAGCGGCTGGTGCTGCTGATGCGGCAGCTGGTGCTGCGAAAGCGGCTTTCTCGATAGCTTCTGTAATGTCGATATCTTCCAACGATGCTGTCAGGGCTTTTACCCTTGCTACATTCACTTCCACACCTGCAGACTCAAGTACGGTTGTGATTAATTCTTCCGTGACTTCTTTACCTGCATTGTGCAGTAATAGTGCTGCATAAACATATTCCATTTCTTATCACCTTTTATCAATTGTTGACTGTAATTTATTTAAATTCTATCCGAACAGTGCGCCAAGCCCTTCGGCGGCATCCTCTTCGGTTACTTCTTCAGCAGTTTCTTCTTCTGCTTCTTCATCTGTAGGGGCTGCTGTTTCTTCGGCTGTCGGTTGGCTTGCCGTGGCTTGTGCGCCCAGTAGACTTTTCATATCATCGTCCAGTGCGTCTTCAGACAGTACACTTGCCAGAGCTAACATCTCACTCTGGGCTTTGGACATCAATATACCCATCACATCAGGACTATATATTACTCCATTGACAGACAGGTTCCTTGACTCTGAAACTGCCTTTGCTACCAAAGCCTGTATTGTAGTACTGGTTGGATATGCCGCATTGACAGACAGGTTGAAAGCCTGTTTGGCAGCTGACATGAAGTTCTGTGTGTATAATGCCTCATCAATTGCAAGGTCAGAGCCTTCCAAGAGTGTACCGTCCTCGAAAGTTGCCCTCAGGTCCAGTCCCAGCTCAAGAGGAAATATCTCAAGACGGGCAAGCATTGCCGCCAGTTTTTGAGAAACCACTTCTCCTTCTTTTGCCACGACCTTTGTTTCCCTGACAACAACTTTTCCACCATCTATGGCGGCAGGTATTCCAGCTGTTTGCAGGTCACCGACAATTGGGCCTGGCGGGAATGACGTAGGACCTTTCTCAACAATAATATCCTTTGGAGACACCATACCGCCCTTTATTGGTGAAGGTGTCTTGCTTGAATTGAGGAGTTTGAATATTTTAAACGAGTTGGTTTTGGAAAAAATCAGACCGGTTTCCTGGTCAATATACTTTTCCAGGGATTTGATCTCATCAGAAGACTCTTCCATTGCCCTGCGTATCAAGGAGTTCTTACTTACCTTGATGTGCACTGAATCTCTCAGGCTTGAACGCATCTGCTGGAACTGTTTTGAAGGCAGTCCGTGGATACCAATCAGTCCGACAACAGGATACTCATTAATCTTAGCCTTGATATCCTCGATCTCGTCCTTCTTCCACTTGGGTATATGTTCACTATGATGTACTTCGTCCATATTACATCACCTTCACTGCGGGTCCCATTGTGGTCTTGACATAAACAGACTTGATATTCTGTTTACCTTTCTCAAGATTGTGTTCGATTCTGTCAATGACCGACTGCACATTTTGGGCAAGTTCTTCAGCGTCCATGTCTCTGCGTCCAACTGGAAGATGGAACGTGAGCTTGTCTTTGCTGCGTACCCTGATGGAGTTCTTGGCCTTTTTGATGACATCCTCGATATTCTTATCAGGTGTCAGTGGTTCCGGCATTTTACCCCTGGGACCGAGAACAGGTCCGAGAGACTTGGCAATGGTAGGCATATAAGCTACATCTGATACAAAGAAATCTATATCATTTGCCAGTTCTCGTGCTTTGCTCTTGTCATCCCCAAGATTTTCAATCTCTTCAGGGTCTAATATCATCTCTGCGCCGGCTTTGGTTGCTCTCTGGGCAGTGTCGCCCTTAGCAAAAACAGCTATCTTTATTGATTTGCCCAACCCGTTTGGAAGGATGATCTCTTCATCCACACGGTTTGCAGGCTGACTCATATCAATATTTTTAAGATTAAATGCAATGTCAACGCGTTCAGTGAATTTACGCTCTGGCGCTGCTTCAAGCGCCTGTTTTACTGCTTGTATTGTCTCATCTAACGTCATACATACCTCCGTAGTATTTGCGACATGCGCAACCGACCTTTAGGTCTGCTACAGTTGTGTAGGGAGTTCCTTTTACTGCACGATAAGTACTTTAAACTATCGGTCAAATCACTTATTATTCGAGCCTGCCGTCGAAATCCCCGTTCTTTACTCCCTTTTGTGCTTCCCGGGGGTCCATATCTTCCACAGTCACACCCATAGGCACACAAGAGCCGATAATTTCATTAACTGCAGATTTAAAATCCGTAGCCAGCAAACTATCACGTTTCATCCTGGCCACTTTTGCAGCCTGTTCAATGGTCAGATTGCCAACAGTTTCAGTTCCAGCAGTTCCTGACCCCTTCTCCAGGCCGACTTCCTTCAATATCAGAGCAGACGTGGGAGGTGTCCCAATCTCGATAGTATAATTCTTTTTATCATCAAAGATAATCTTCACAGGGACCTGCATTCCGTTAAAGTCTGCAGTTTTCTCATTAATGCTATCCACGATTTCCTTGATATTTACGCCCATGGGACCAAGGGCCGGACCCAGTGGGGGACCGGGATTGGCTTTTCCGCCAGGGACTAATGCTTCAACAACTTCACCCATTTTCAATACCTCTAATTATAATTCTAAATATAGGACATAATCCTAATCTTCATCCTCACGCTTTAGCACCCTCACATTATCACCACGTACCGTGATGGGTATAGGTACCATTGCCTCGAACAGTTCAACTGTGATTTCTTCGTGGGTCTCATCCACTCGCTTGACCCTGGCCTTCTCTCCCTTAAATGGACCAGTGATAAGTTCTACAATACTTCCCTGAGTGATGCCGACCACTGCAGTCTTAGGTGTCAGGAAATGTTCCACTTCGGTAAATGTGGATGCTCCTTTAATCAGACTACGGGCATGGGGTAGGGTCTGTATGACCTGTTCCACCTGTTCAGGTGAAGGGGCCTCAACCAGTATATAGCCTTTCAACTCATCAGGTGCAAGAATCGCACGGACATCCATGTTCTCTTTCTCTGCCATCTTGGCGATAAGACTTGCTACCGAACGCTCCTGGTTGGCCGTGGTCTTTACCACATATATCTCAGTATCTTCCATTACGTCCTCATTCATGTGACTGCTCACTTCCCCCCATAAGGTCTGGTTAATATAATAATCTTTGCTCGAATCATATCAATTTTGGAACTTCAGTCAGGAAGAAATATATTATGAACCCGATAAACCCAATTATCAGAATACCTGCACCTGATACCTTAGCTATCATCGTAAACTCCTCTCGTGTGGGTTTGCGGGTTAGTTTCAATATCCGTGTATATTCACTGAGTTTTAACGGTATTGTAGGTGTAGATTTAGTTTCCTTTGCCAATTGGTTTCACTTCCTGTTAATGAATAGTAAATAATCAGTCCTGTTGAGATGAAGTTTGCTCTAATCAGGTTCGGTACTAAAAAAACCTTTCGATTGACAGGAAATGGCCTGTCAATCGAGATGATAAGTTCATTTTACGAAATCGATACCAAAGCGGCTTGTAATGTTCTTGCCGCTGCCTTTACCATAGATCTGTGCAGATTTAACACCTGTCACCACCAGCATGGTACGGATTGAATGTTCCAGCGCGGGGTCCACCTGTGCACCCCAGATAAGTCTTGCTTCAGGGTCAATCTTATTGTAAACTTCCTGAACCACGCTCTCTGCCTCTGCTATGGTCATGTCAGGTCCGCCCACCACATTTACAAGTGCTGAGGTTGCTCCTGAAATATCCACATCAAGCAGGGGACTGCGCAGTGCTTTTTGTACAGATTCGGCAGCTTTGTCCTCGCCGTCTGCTTCACCAAGACCGATCATAGCCACGCCACCTTTTTGCATGACGGTCCTGACATCAGCAAAGTCCAGGTTGACCAAACCGGGTTTGGTGATCAGTTCAGTAATACCCTTCACTGCCCGCATCAACACTTCGTCCGAAACCTTGAAAGCCGCTTGCAGGGGCAATCTTGGTACTACATCTAATAATCTATCATTTGGTACAACAATGACCGTATCGGCCACATCCCTGAGACGCTCCAGTCCGGCTTCTGCATTAGTGCGCCTGATCGAACCTTCCACTGCGAATGGTAAGGTGACCACGGCAATGGTCAATGCACCTTCCGCCCGGGCATGTTCGGCAACTACCGGCGCAGAACCAGTACCTGTGCCGCCGCCAAGGCCGCAGGTGATAAATACCATATCTGCTCCTTCGACCGAGGTTTTAATATATTCCTCACTCTCTTTAGCAGCTTCTTCACCGATCTGGGGCAAACTACCGGCACCCAATCCCTTGGTCTTTTTCTGACCAATGAGTATCTTCGTTTCAGCCGTAATATGCAGAAGATGTTGTGCATCCGTGTTCAGTGCATAAAGTTTAGCACCTGATATGCCCTCTTGGGTCATCCTCTGGATGGTGTTCGAACCGCTACCACCGCAACCGATCACACGGATGTTTGTTTTCAATTGTTGAAGAACCGCTTCCAGTTCTGCATCGCTCTGACCTACACTATTAGGTGCTGATGATGACACTTCCTGGTTCCTGCCTTCCATATTTGCCCTGGTGATGGCTTCTTTTATAATGGATTCCATCCTTTCATCCCTCAAACATTTAAAATCTTTAGTCTATATAAATGGTCCGAACCTTTATTGATTTTTGATTCGTTTCATAAACCATTTCCGGACTTATTGTCCTTTTGTCTACTCGTACTGTCTCTCCTCTTGCCAGCGCGCCGAACATAAGCCCGGAAGTTATTCCAAGTTTCCTGGCAAGTTCCGGATTGAACTTTTCGGTAATGAGGTATAGCATACCCTCATCCCGGTCGTATCGTATATCGTAGTGTTCTTTTAGTATATTAATGCATTCATTTGTCAATTCATCAGCCACAAGACGGGCGCAGTCGTCATCGATTCCTATGAGTACATGTGAGAATTTACCATTCTTGTGTTCAAGGTATGCAATGCTATGGGCTGCAAGGAACTCTTCAAGCCTGGACCTGTCCAGTTTTTCGGCTTCCTGTAACAGTTCCGGACTGATTGTGGTAACTTTTACTTTTGGACACACACATCTCTGGCAAGCATTCTTGAACTCACACTTTATTCCTTCTGTTACATGAGCACGACCGGACGGACAAATATCATTCATCTTCCTGCGCAGTTCCTTGCACAATTCCCATGGGACTCCGTCCATTTCCCTAATGTCACTTTCCCTTAAAACCTCATAACCAAGCACTTCGATGATGGAAATCAGGCGGTTGCGCTGTTTTGCACTCATTGATTTACGGTCCAGATATGCGAAATCCGCGCATGAACGCTCAAACGCCTGCCTGATAATTTCTTCATCCAGTTCATCCAGTTTATATGTGGGAAAGATGTGCCCAAAAGTTATCTCTGTGTCTTCCAACAGTTTGGTCTGGCGGGGAGCATAATGGTTACCTCCAAAGCCGATGGCTACAGGCACGTCATCATTGTCAAGCATAAGTATTGCATTTGCTACAATACGTCCTGCAAGAGGTTCTACCCATTCCTTTTCTGAACTACCTATCTCCACGAACAGAGATGGCGTTTTGAGATTGCTGGGGCCGTGGTGTGTACTCTCGATAGACACTTCAAAATCCTCATTTTTACTCAGTGTCTTGAGATTCATGTATATGGAGCGCAATGTCTGGGGTGCAGCCGAAGCCAGTTCCATAGGACTTCCCCCTAACTTTGCTTCTTTAGTATTGCCTGTATGATGGACCGTGAGTATCTGTCGCCCATCTTTACTGCGATGCCTGGATGCAAATATAATTATATCACAACCCAGTCCGCATTTTTCCAACCGTCGGTCCAGTTCATCCTGGCAGATATGCATCCCATCTATCTCCACTATCCTGAATTTCTTGAACTCGAATGAGGCAATCACAGTGGGACAGTCAATATTTGTAGATGCCCAATCTCTTATCTCCAGCAAGATATTCTTGATGTTCTGGCTGGCAAGGTCTTCTTTTGAAATGATTATGTTTATTTTTCCGGCTGAAGTCTGATTTGATTCTATGCTGAATACACCACCTGTTAAAATGAAAATATTAGCACTCGATATGACATATATGTATATTATAATATCATTGAAATAAATTGGTGCAAGAAACTACCTGCTGACGTTTGGAGGTTACTTGAGTACATAATGTCCATACACTGTAATCAATAATCAAAGAAAATCACCATAAATTATATATGTTATCATTTCAATAATTGAATTAGTTCGTCAAAAAATGAGGTTGGTATTTTTGTTAAATTTACATATGGATTTTGTAAGTCTTTTTATATGGCTATACAATATTGGTGCCGCATTTATAATTTTGTTTTTGATATTCCAGATACTGCTTATATCCAGGAAATTAGATACTGACATCATCCGTGCCCGTTTATTTTTAAACATGGATATCATGAATGAAACATGGAGATACATATCCATCGCATCTGCAGCCTTTGCCGTGAATGCTATTACAGGTTTTCTAAGGTTTAACGTCGATAAAAAAGTATACTATCTTTGGGAGATTTCTGAGATAATTTTCCTGGCTGCTTTTATAGCAATGATATATCAGTGGTACCAGTTCGTCGGTGGAATGATAATTAAGAACAAAAAGGTTGATGAATAGCTCCTTATTACCATTTCCTTACTACCATTCCTATAATATAAAATATGAAAATCCTTTTCAATAGCGATTTATTTCAATACCATCGGATGTGAAGATATAATTATACCTGCCCATTGCCTTGCCAGTGTACAGCAGATAGTGTATAATCATTTTTCTTTCAGGTATATCGGCATCAAGGTTCGCCTTTAACTCTAAAAAACCGTCCATCATGAATTTTAACCTTTCAATGGTCCGCGGGTCTATGCTCGGGCCCAGCGTGAAAAGCGCGACATGTTTCTGTAGCCTGACACGTCTCGTCATGGTCTCAATAAGGTTATTGAGTTCTTTAATTCCATCATCTGAAGTGTTTAGTATCAAACCAGTAAGGGAATCTAAAACAATTCGTATCTCTTTTTTGATAAGTTTGCGCTTTGCCTGATTTATCAAGCTTCCAATGGTGGAAATGTTATGCTCCACTTCTATGAACCGGGTTGCATGCATTTTTTCATCTACTTCAACACCACTTATTTCCATCGTTAATGGATTAACCAAAACAAGATCCCCCTGGGCTTCATATTTTCGGGCATCAAGCCCGTTTTGTCCCATCTTGGCCCTCATATCATGCAGGGGAAGCTGAGTGGATATATACAGTACCTGTTCTCCCTCTACAAGTCCGGTTTTTGCGAACTGGATACACATTGAGGCTTTACCGGACCCTTTTTGACCGTACAGAAGTATGTTGGTCTTTTTAGGGAAACCACCCTCAATAATCTGGTCCATTCCTGGTACACCGCTGGGGATTCTTTGGATTTCAGTTAGTCCTTGAATAATAACCACCTGTAAGAAGTATCTTGTTTTAAAGTATAAATTTATTATCTAATTAGACATAATCATGGATATATATATGGATAATAGTAGAAAGTTCAATGGAGTGGACTACAAAAATACATTTGCCCAACGTATCAGCGCTATGCACAAACTGGTTGGGCAGGTTCTATCTGCCCAGATATGCAACGGTGACCATATACTCGATATTGGGGGTGGTCCAGGTATGGGGGCCAGGATAATAGATGAGATGGGAATAAAAGCCACCGTAACCAACATAGAACCATCCACAACCATCAATGATGTTCCTGACCTGTTATCAGTGGAATATATCTCATTGCAGATATCGTTAAAAGAGGCACTTGATACCCGGATGCCTTATTCAGCCGACTGCATACTGATGGTAAGTTCGGCACATGAGATTGCCCTGTGCAATAATCTGGGATCAATGGAGAATAAAAAGATGTTCTTCCATGACCTGGATTCTTTCATTCGAAAAAACCTTGTGCCTGGGGGCAAAATGATAATCGGATTCCCAAACTATTCAAAGATGCGTCCATGGCAGAGATAGAACATCAGCGCAGGTTGACCGAATCATTATTGGGACATTCCCATCCACCAGATGAATTATTCACAATCGAGGAGTTCTCATCTGCTTTCAACACCCTCCCTATGGTATTCATTCAAAAGCCAATGGACCTGACCCATGAAAATCCAGGAACAACTGCACTGATGGCGAACGTGGCTGTATTCAAACTAAATAGTTTGTAGAATCAGTGTCTATTTTTTTAGTTTTGTCGCCACGTCCTTTGCGAAATATGTAAGAATCATATCCGCCCCGGCCCGTTTAATGGAAATAAGTGATTCCATGATTGCCTTCTCATCCAGCCAGCCCTTATCCACTGCGCCCCTGACCATGGAATACTCTCCGCTCACATTATAGGCGGCCGTAGGCATCTTAAACTCATGCTTGACCCTGTAAATTATATCCAGGTACGGCAGGGCAGGCTTGACCATAACAATGTCGGCCCCTTCCAGGATATCCTGTTCCACTTCCCTCAGGGCCTCATCACTATTGGCAGGGTCCATCTGGTACGTAGAACGGTCCCCGAAACTGTATCCCGATTCAGCCGCATCCCTGAACGGTCCGTAGAACGAGGATGAATACTTGGCTGCATATGACATAATAGGTGTATTGGAAAAATCACTCTCATCAAGGGCACTGCGAATAGCTGCCACCATGCCATCCATCATGCCCGACGGTGCTACGATATCTGCGCCCGCCCGCGCATGGCTCACTGCAGTCTTACCCAGTATTGGCAGGGTCGGGTCGTTCAATACCTCTTCAGTCTCATAATCTACCATACCGCAGTGTCCGTGGGTTGTATATTCACAAAGGCACAGGTCAGTGATGACCACCATATCATCCCCCAGTTCGGCCTTGATGTCACGGGTTGCGTTCTGCACAACATCATCATCACCGTAGGCATGTGTCCCTGTCTCGTCCTTCTCTTTTGGTATCCCGAATAATACCACTGCCGGAACCCCCAGGTCTGCCAGTATTTTTGCTTCGTACACTACACTTGCAGGAGTTTCCCTCCTTACACCAGGCATGGACGAAATGGGTTGTGGGGCTCCCAGGTTCTCGTCTATGAACAGGGGGGCAATCAGGTCATCCACTGACAGAGTCGTGGCTTTGACCATGCGCCGTATTGCAGGTGTCCTGAGTCGTCTCAATCTTGTTGTGGGGAACTTGGTGGTATTTTCAAACATAACATCCGATTTTCCGTTAAATGTTCTTATTATTCTTGTTGCCATTGAGCCTGAACAGTTCGGCCACTGTGTCCAGGAACATTTCATCATCATGTTCAGCTGCATTACGTAAAATCTTTGTAGGTTCTGCCAGTATTTTGTTGGCTACCGAATGGGTCAGGTCGTTCAACACTTCAGTTTCAATTTCACCGATAGTATGGTAAGCTTTCAACTTATTGATGGCGGCATCCCGCTCATGACACCGTATTTCGTTTATCATGCTATATAGTGCCGAAATAATCCTGTCAGCCTGCTGGCGCTTGTACTGTATCTTTAGAAGTTCTAACTCTTCATCAATGATATTTTCGACTTTTGATATCTCGCCTTTGCGCCGATTAAGGTTCTTTTCACTGATACTTTTTAAGCTGTCAATGTTGAACAGCCTGACACCTTCAATTTCACCAGTTGACTCATCTATGTCCCTGGGATTTGCAATATCAATCATTAGAATGTCACTTTTGTGCGCTTTCATGACTCCTTCCATCATCTCTTTGGTGATGATCATGTGGGGTGCAGCAGTTGCACTGATAACAACATCAGATTCACTGATATATTCATTTATTAAGTCATATTTAATGGCCTTTCCATTTAGTTCACAGGCTAAGGCCTCAGCCCGCTCAAAAGTACGGTTGGCTACATATATTACTTTGATATTCTTATTGGCAAGAGCCCTTGCAACCAGTGACCCCATTTCTCCTGCCCCGATAATCATCACAGTCTTTCCTTCAAGACTTCCAAGTATATCGTCCGCTAGTTCCACAGCTGCAGAACCGATTGACACAGAACCCCTGTTAATGTCGGTCTCGTTGCGTACCCGTTTGCCCACCTGAATGGACTTGCTGAACACTGTATCCAGTATCTTTCCCGTGGTCCCGGTCTGCTTTGCGAGATTGTACAGGTCCTTCACCTGTCCCAGTATCTGGTCCTCTCCCACTATCATGGACTCCATGCCAGATGTCAACCGCATTAGATGGTGCATCGTCTCTTCGTGGTCAAGGAAGTCAACAATGAGGTTGGGAACTTTCATCATCTTGGCAAAATTAAATAGTACTTTGCTGCCTTTGGGCGAGACCACATAGACCTCAACCCTGTTACAGGTCATAAGCACGGCACATTCTTCCACCAGTTCATGAGAATACAATCGTTCCAGTATCTTATCAACGCCGCCATGCCAGGCATGAAGTTTTTCAATATCTTCCACGTTGGCCTTTACGTGGGTAATAAGCATACTTGAAATTTCAGTCATCAAAATCTCCTTTTTTACCCCTGGAATTTATATAAATTTAATCATTTCCATTTGATAAATATTTTAGGGCGATTTCCAATGCCTGTTCATATGAATGTGTCAATGCACTCCAAACATCTTCATCTTCAAGAATTGCCCATAATATGTTTGCCCGTTCTCTCTGGTCGGGAATACTCGCTTTGAGTCGAACTCTCATCTCTTTTTGCAGCAATGCCATGGTCTCGAACTCTGCTGGTATCACTGTTTCGATCTTTTTCCTCATATATTTTGAAAGGGCAGGACTGGCACCTCTGGTGGAGATGGCAATGGTTATGTCTCCTCTTTCGACAATTGATGGTATTGCAAGATCATCCAGTCCATCCACTGAATTTACCAGGCAGCCACGTTGATGTGCAATGTTTGCGATCCTAATGTTAAATTCTCGGTCGCTGGTGGTCGGTATGACCAGAAATGCACTGTCAAGGTAATCCAATATCTCATCATCGGACATTGTACCTGTGATTTTAATGAGTTTCAACTCCTTATCACCCAGGTCCTGAAGTATAGGGGTAAAATCGCGGCTGATAACAGTGGTTGGAGCATATCTGGAGAACAAGACCGATTTTCGCTCACCTACCTGTCCGCCCCCGAATATGACTACTTTGCGGTCAGTCATATCTATCATCAATGGCAGGAGTTTAGGTTTACTATCCTGCAATAATCTGTTACCGGATTTACCAGTCAAAGCCTGACTCCTGTCTTTTTAAATTCCTTCTCACTGAATAAGATATCATAATCTTCAATACCGGTGGCATTGGATATCTGTTTTGCAACTTTCCTGCATTCATCCCTGGTATATGCATGAACCATAGTGAACAGGTTATAGGGCCACCCGTCTCGTCTTGGTCGTTCATAGCAGTGAGTTACTTCAGAAAATCCAGCCATGACAGCGCCCACATCTTCTACACTGGAATCAGGCACATTCCAGGTACACATGGCATTTGCAGTAAAGCCAATGGCCCTGTGTCCTATTGATGCGCCAAACCGCCTGATAATCCCATCATGATGCAATTTACTTATCCTTTCAATTACCAGAGTCTCTGAAATTCCTAATTGTTCTGCGACTTTTTCGAATGGCTGGGACGTTATCGGGATACCATCCTGAATAATTTTTAGTAGTTGAATATCAATTTCATCCATAAAACCAACTTTCCTGTTTTGATGTTAAGTAGATTGTTAAATATTATTACACTTAGTTACAATAGGTGTATGTATATTAATTTAAGATTATATATAATATGTCAGGTTCAACTTTTACGTTGATTGTCGACACTGTTGAGTTCATCAATCATTATGTCATAATACCCCTGACAATTTTGACATTTCTTATGCTGGTTTATTTTGTGGTATATATCAGAAAGAATGACCTTGATATCATAAAATAAAAACTGTTCCTGAGATTTGATGAATTCAAAAATGCATTCACTATACTTGCTATTGCAGCATTTGTCCTGATTTTCCACGTATTACTCAATCTATCTGCATAATTTAATTGACATGTCCTCAATGCTCGAATTGCTGGTTTTATTTTCCAATATACAGCAATTGCTTGGATTGGCACTGGCAATCTTACTACTGATTTTCGCCTACAGGTTATTCAAGGTAGTGAAATAAAGCACTATCCGGGGTCATTCAGAAGGTACGGGAAAACTAACTATTTCCACACCTGCCTTATTAAAGAATCTTATTGCCTCGTCGTCAGGATAATGATTT